>JAYVVY010000424.1:0-2291 GCA_043786575.1 Ilumatobacteraceae bacterium | reverse complement strand
GCGGCGTGCCCTGGGCTGGTCGAGTTCGTCGAGCGCGGTCAGACCAGTGGCGAGGAAGTGCAGATCCTTGCCGAGCGTTTGCTTGCTCCCGTTGTCGATGCCGGCGTCGACACTCTGTTGCTCGGTTGCACGCATTATCCGTACCTCGAGGCGGTCATCGCCGAGGTGATGGGTGCCGACGTCACGCTGGTGAGCAGTGCCATCGAAACCGCGCTCGTCGCTCGCGACGAGCTACGCGGCGCCGGCTTGCTGCGTACCGATGACGGAGAGCCGTCGCAACATCGATTCCTTTCCAGCGGCGACATCTCCTGGTTCGCAGACCTGGGCGGTCGCCTGCTCGGCCCCGAACTACGCAACGCTGCCCACTGGCATCACGACTCATAGACGACACACAGAATTTCACCGAGGAGACCTGCTATGCCCCGTCCAGACGGCCGTGCCGACAACGAACTGCGCCCTATCACCTTTGAGCGCGACTACACCGAGATGGCAGCCGGCAGTGTGCTGGTGACCTTCGGCAAGACCCGCGTGTTGTGCACCGCCAGCATTGACGAGAGTGTGCCGCGCTGGATGAAGGGCAGCGGAAAGGGTTGGGTCACTGCCGAGTACTCGATGCTTCCCGGCGCCTCACCCGAACGCATTGATCGCGAGGCGGCGAAGGGCAAGCAGAGCGGTCGCACCGTCGAGATTCAACGGCTGATCGGGCGCGCACTGCGCGCCTCGTGCGACATGAAACTGTTGGGTGAGCGCCAGGTGATTGTCGACTGCGACGTGCTGCAGGCCGACGGCGGCACGCGCACCGCCAGCATCTGCGGTGGCTACTTGGCACTGCACGATGCGCTGACCCGGTTGGTACAGAACAAGGCCATCAAGCAGCATCCACTGCACTCGTACGTGTCGGCCATCAGCGTCGGCGTCGTCGGCGGCATACCGGTTCTCGACCTTCCGTACGTGGAAGACAGCACGGCTGAGGTGGACATGAACGTCGTTGTGCTGGGCCAGCCGGGTGACGAGCCCAAGTTCGTGGAAGTACAAGGCACCGCCGAGGGCGCAGCGTTTAGCCGCAGCGAGCTGGATGCACTACTGGGCCTTGCCACCAAAGGCTTGGCCGAGATCATCGACCTGCAGGCACTGCTCGTGGCCGACGAGCCCAGCCCCCGCGCGCTGGGTCGATGAGCACCGTTCCGCAACTGGTCAGCGCGACGGCCAACCCCCACAAGGTGGCCGAGATAGCGGGCATCCTCGCCGGGTTGGTCGACTTGGTTCCACGTCCCGCGGACATCCCGGAAGTGGTCGAAGACGCCGGCACTCTGGAGGGCAACGCACGGCTGAAGGCGGCGTCAGTATGCGCCGCTACCGGCCTTCCTGCCGTCAGCGACGACACCGGATTGTTCGTCGTCGCGCTCGCCGGCGAACCCGGTGTGGAGACCGCGTACTACGCGGGGTCACACGCCACCTACGCCGAGAACCGAGCCAAGCTGCTGGTGGCGTTGGACGGCGTCACGGACCGGCGGGCAAGTTTCCGCACGATGGTGATGGTGGTGTGGCCAGATGGGCGTGAGCTCTGCGTGGAGGGCGTGTGTGAGGGAACTATCGCCACCGAGGAGCGTGGCGATCGCGGTTTCGGCTTCGACCCCCTGTTCATTCCAGACGACGGTGACGGCCGCACGTTCAGCCTGATGACCGACAGGGAGAAGAACGAAATCTCTCACCGTGGCCGGGCGTTTGTAGCCCTGGTCGCAGCGTTACACGAGCAAGCAACCTTCGAGCACAGCTGAGGCTCTGTGTCCGACGTGGAAGGGGCTGCGTCGCACATCGAGATCGAAGCCGTTGGCGCGCCACCGGGCAACGACCTTGGGTTCGTCGAGATGCTCGGCGCAGAGCTGCCTCGCCTGCAACGGGTTGCACGCCTTCTTGTGGGCGCTGGCGAAGTGGCGGACGACTTGGTCGCCGAGGCCATTGCGCGCACGCTGCCGAAGTGGCGCATCGGCACCGTTGCGGACCCGGCGGCCTACGTGCGCCGGGTACTGGTCAATCTGGTCAACCGCCGCTGGCGTCGCCGAAGGCTGTCCCTACGCAGCGATCACTTCGCGCTCGACTGGCTGCCGCAAGCTGCCGACCACAGCTCGGATTCGGCCGAGCGCGATCGCACTCTCCGGGCGCTCCAGAGGCTTCCCGCTCGCCGCCGTACGGTGGTGGTGTTGAGGTACTACGACGACATGCCCGAAGCCGCGATTGCGTCCGTGCTCGGCATCAGTCTGGGCACGGTGAAATCGACGCTCTCGCGAGCA
>JAYVVY010000423.1:0-6900 GCA_043786575.1 Ilumatobacteraceae bacterium | reverse complement strand
CATCGATGCCGTCAGCCACCTCGGCGTGCGCCACATCGACATGCCCTGCACGGCCGAAAAGGTCTGGCAAGCCATCCAATCCGTCACCTGACTCCTTCGAGGTAGCGGATCGATGGTATAAATCCGTTCTGACGAGCGAATCGCTTGTGTAGACTCTTCGACATGATCGATCGACAGCGGCTTGCCCAACTTCACGCTCTTGAGGAGCGGCGCTTTGTCGACACTCACCGGCGCTCCGCCCAGATGGCGGCCGACGCCCGCACCAACTTGCTCGGTGGCGTGCCGATGGCATGGATGACGCGCTGGCCGGGTGCCTTTCCGCTGTTCTTCGATGAGGCCCATGGCGCTCGCTTCACCGACGTCGACGGATTCGAATATGTCGACTTCTGTCTCGGCGATACCGGCGCGATGACGGGACACGCGCTCCCCCAGGTCGCCGACGCACTGTTCGCCCAGGCCTCGCGCGGCATCACCACCATGCTGCCGAATGCCGACGCCGCATGGGTGGGCGCCGAGCTGGCGCGGCGTTTCGGCCTGCCCATCTGGCAGATGGCGATGACTGCCACCGACGCCAACCGATTCGTGCTGCGCTACTGCCGCTTTCTGACTCAGCGATCCAAGGTGCTGGTCTTCGACTGGTGCTATCACGGCAGCGTCGACGAGACGCTGGTGACCCTCGATGCGGCCGGTCGACCCGTCTCACGCGAGGGCAACATCGGTCCGCAGGTGGACCCGACGCTCACCACGGTTGTCGTCCCGTTCAACGACCTTCCTGCCCTGGAAGCCGCCCTTGCTACCGGCGAGATCGCGTGCGTACTGGCCGAACCCGCGCTCACCAACATCGGCATCGTCCTCCCCGACCCGGGCTACCACGAGGCGCTGCGGGCGCTCACCCGCAAGTACGGCGCGCTGCTGATCATCGACGAGACGCACACCATCTGTGTCGGTCCTGGCGGTGCGACCGCGGCATGGGGGCTGGAGCCCGACTTCTTCGTCATCGGCAAGACCATCGGTGGCGGCATGCCCGCAGCCGCGTACGGCTGCACGTTGGAGATTGCGGAACGCATCAACGAACTGCTCGCCGACAAGAGTGTCGACACCAGCGGCGTCGGCGGCACTCTCACCGGCAACGCACTGGCGATGGCAGCCGTGAAGGCAACGTTGTCGACAACACTTCAAGACGACGACTTCGCGCACATGATTCCGCTCGCGACGGAGTGGGCCGACGGGGTGCAGGCCACCATTGATGCACACAATCTGCCGTGGAACGTCCAGCAGCTCGGCGGACGCGCCGAATACTGGTTTTGCCCGCCGCCCCGCGACGGCGCCGCCGCGGCAGCTGCAGTTGACCACGAGCTGGACGACTTCATGCACCTCTGGGCGGTCAACCGCGGCATTCTGCTGACGCCATTTCACAACATGGCGCTGATGTCGCCGCACCACACCAGCGCCGACGTGCAGCTGCACACCGACGTGTTTGCCCAGGCCGTGGAACACTTGCTGCGATGAGCATTTTCCAACGACTCGACGGTCAGGTTGCGCTCGTCACCGGCGCCGGAAATGACCAGGGAATCGGCTTTGTCATCGCTCGTGCTTTGGCTGAGGATGGTGCGACGGTTGTGCTCTCATCGACTACCGAACGCATCTACGATCGTGTCGCCGAGCTGGTGGCAGACGGCCACACCGCATCCGGTGTCGTCGCCGACCTGATGGTGCCTGGGGCCGGCGACCGAGTGGTCGAGGCTGCCGTCGCATCCGGCGGACGGCTGGACATTTGCGTGAACAACGCGGGCATGATCGCGGTCGGCATGGAGGGCACATCGACCGACGTGGAGGGCACCACCGATGCCCAGTGGCACGACGGATTGCAGCGCAACCTCACCACATGCTTCGCGGTCACCCGCGCGGCGGTGGCTGTGATGCACAACCACGGGTACGGTCGCATCATCAACATCGCCAGCACCTCGGGCCCGGTGCAGGTCTTCCACGGCGACATCACCTACCACGCCGCGAAGGCAGGCATGCTGGGCCTCACCCGCGCCGTTGCACTGGAGACCGCAGGCATGGGTATTACCTGCAATGCCGTGGCCCCCGGCTGGATTGCGAGCGGCTCACAGCCCCATGGCGAACGAGTTGCAGGCACCCTCACACCCGTCGGCCGCTCAGGCACCCCGCAGGAGATTGCCTCGGCGGTCCGGTTTCTCGCCGAC
Organism: Ilumatobacteraceae bacterium; assembly: GCA_043786575.1. GTDB lineage: Bacteria > Actinomycetota > Acidimicrobiia > Acidimicrobiales > Ilumatobacteraceae > UBA668. Next base: position 4,690 of record JAYVVY010000423.1, on the reverse strand, counting down.
CCGTCGGCCAGCTACATCACCGGCCAGTTGCTGGTTGTCGACGGCGGCAACTCCCTGCCCGAAGATCGCGGGTGGCGGCCATGAGTGGCGCTTCCACGGTGCTCGTCACCGGTGCCGCCGGCGGTATCGGCCGGGCGGTTGCGGCACGATTTCGTGAGGGCGGCTGGCGTGTCGCGGCCGTCGATATCCAGACAGTCGATGACGCCGCGGACACACTCGGGATACGAGCCGACCTGCTCGACGTAGCCCAGTGCCGCGCAGCGGTTGAGCAAGCAGCTGCGTGGGCGGGGCGGTTGGACGCAGTCGTCAATGCCGCCGGCCTGTGGACGGAAGGCACCAGCGCGGAGACCACCGAAGCGGAATGGGACCGCGTGGTGGGCGTCAATCTGAAGGGTCTCTACTTCGTCACCTCGGCGGCCATCCCCCATCTCGCCGCCACTGAGGGTTGCGTGATCAACCTCTCCAGCGATGCGGGCATTCAGGGCAACGCCGGCGCTGCCGTCTACTGCGCATCGAAAGGTGGAGTATCCATCCTGACGAAGGCGCTCGCATTGGAGCTGGCACCCCAGGGAATACGCGTCAACTCGGTCTGCCCGGGCGACGTCGACTCGCCGATGTTGCGCGGCCAGGCCGCAGTCTTCGCGCCCGACGATCAGCAGGCGTATCTCAACCGTCTGCTCGCCGGCTATCCGCAGGGGTCACGCGCTCGCTTCATCCAGCCTTCAGAGATCGCCGAGCTGATTTGGTTTCTCGCCCAGCCCGCGGCTGCTCCCATCACGGGTGCCAATATCTCGGCCGACTTCGGCCTGTCGGCAGGCATCACGTGACTGCGCTCGACGACATCGACCGGCAGTTGATCGATGCGCTCCAGCGCGACGGTCGCGCGAGCTACGCAGAACTTGCCGAACTCGTGGGACTCTCCCCCGCCGCCACGCGATTGCGTGTGCAGCGATTGCTCGACGCCGACGTGGTGCAGGTTGTCGGCGTCACCGACCCGTTAGCCCTGGGCTACCCGGTGATGGCCGCGCTCGGGGTGCGCGTCGAGCGCAACGTGCGCGCCGTCGCCGACCGAATTGCCGACATCAAGGGCGTCATCTACGTGGTGTTCACCTCCGGCTCGTTCGACTTGTTGGTGGAGGTGCTCTGCGAAGACTCGGCGCGCCTACTGGCCGTCATCGACGACGAGATCCGCTCAATCGACGACGTCCGCAGCGTGGAGAGCTTCACCTACTTCGGCATCCACACCCACCGCTTCGTGTGGGGCACCCGCTAGCCGCGTCGTCACCACCGCGGCGGCCAGCCCGGTGGCAATCGGCACCGAGGCCACCAGCCCGATGCTGCCAACGAGCGTGCGCACAATCTCTACTGCGACCAGTTCGCGTGTCGCTGTCGTTGCAATGGCCTGACGCACCTCGGTGAACAACAGCAGAAGTGGAAGGGCAGCGCCGGCGTAGGCCAAGAACAATGTGTTGACCGTCGATGAAATGTGGTCGCGGCCGATCACGAGTGCGGACCTGTAGAGCTCGCCGAATGTCGCCTCCGGACGCGCTCGATGTAGCTCGCTGACTGCGGAGACCTGGGTGACCGTGACGTCGTCGAGCACGCCCAGCGAACCGATGACGATGCCCGCCAGCAGGAGGCCGCGCGGGTCAAGGTGCACGCCGAGTGTGTCGAGGAAGAGTGCGTTCTCGTCGCTCAGCCCTGAGAGGGACGTGAACTCGATGAAGGCCCACGCCAGCAAGCCAGTCAGTGCCAAAGCTGCCAGGGTGCTGAGGAGGGCAACGTTCGTGGCCGCGCTGAACCCGTGCGCGAGATACAGCGATGCAAACGCAATGATCGAGGCACCGACGATCGCTACTACCACCGGGTTCGACCCCTCCAGTAACGCTGGCAACACGAAGCCAACGAGGACCGCCACACTGATCGCCAGGCCGGCCAGAGCTCCCACACCTCGCCAGCGCCCGAGGACAACAACGGTGGCTGCGAACAAAACTGCTAACACCCATAACGCGCTCGATCGCTCGTAGTCCGCAAAGTTGTAGATGGTGGTGCCGTCCGAGAGCCGCGTCGCTGTCAGGACCAGGTCATCGCCGACCTCGGGTTGCTTGCCTCGGCTGGTGGTGATGCCCAACTCGAGATTCGTCTGCTCGCCGTCGGCCTTCCCACCTTCCAACTGCACCGTCAGCACACGACACTCGACCAGATCGCTGACGGCTGTGCCGGCGCACGGCTGAACGGCCGCGGACAGAACGTACCCGTGCACTGTCGGGTCGGCCGCGTTGCTACCGGTCGTGGAGCCCGACGGCCACAACACGATGAGGCCAACGAGGGTGAGAGCCGCCCAGGCCGCTACTGCTACCCACAGCGAACGCTCGATGTTTGCCGGAGGCTTCCACGACGGTTCACCATTGCTGTGATGACTGTGACCCGTCGTCACGCAAGGCTCTCATCAGGTTGCCGTTCAGGTTGCCGTTCAGGTTGCCGTTCAGGTTTCAGGGCGGTGACTTCGATCTCAATTTTCATCGCTGCGGTGGCCAGGCCGACCACCATCATCGTCGCCGCTGGGAGGGCGTCAGCGAAGTATTCGCGCAGCAGCGGCCAGCACGGCTCGAAGTCGGCGGCATCGGGGAGTAAATAGTGCACGCGCACCACGTCGGCGGCGCATGAGCCGGCGCTGACCAGCGCCTGGTCGATGTTGGCCAGCGTCTGGCGCGCTTGCTGGACCACGTCATCGCTGATGGTCATCGTCGAATAGTCGTACCCCGTCGTACCTGCGACGAACACCCACCGCCCATCGACCACCGCCCGCGAGTACCCGATCTGTTGTTCAAACGTGCTGCCCTGCGAGATTCGGACCCGGCTCATTCGGCCAGTCTTGCCGCCCGGAGGTCCGCGAAGGCGACCAATCGGCCCGCGGGAGAAGTGGGGGCGCCGCTCGAAAATCGGTCCGACACGCCGCTGACCTGGTCTTTTTCACCGCAAAGTACTCCGTCACACCCTTTTGCGATGATGAACACATGGCCACCAGTACCCCCACCACAGAGGCCCCACAGCAGCTGGCGCTGCTCTCGGCGGCAGATCTTCCCCTTCAGTTCCGTCTCGATTCGCGTACCCGCCAGAGCGGGCTCGCACATATTGCCGCCATCAAGGCGCAGCTTGCCGAGCGGGCCGCCGCCCGCCAGGCAGATGCCGCACCGGCACCTACTCGCCGGGCCGCCTGAACTTCAGCTTGCCGAGGGTGCCAGTGACTGCACTGCGTCCCAATGCTTCAAGTCTGGGTCCAGCGGCATGATGGCCAACGACGTGGTCGTCACTCCGTTGTCGAAGTAGCGCTGGATGGTCGCACGGCAATGTTCGGGCGAGCCGTGAATGATGAGGTCGTCAACCACCTCGTCCGGAATGGCGGCAAGCGCGGCCTTGCGGTCGCCGGCCTTCCAGGCATCCCACATGCCCTGTAGCTGCGGCCCGCGGCCCAGCCACTCTTGGAAGGCGGCGTAGACGGGCACATTCATATAGGCGGCGATGGCGAAGCGGGCGCCGGCCCGCACCACCTCGGCGTTCTCGCTGGGGCACACGAAGATGCGAGCAACCACTTCCTTCTCGACTCCGCCAGCGGCGTCGTTGATCAACTTCACCACCTGCGGCACGTCGTCGGCGCCAAGCCAGTTGATGATCGCCCCGTCGGCCTCACGGGCAGCCAGGCGCAGCATGCCCTCACGCAGGCCGGCCACCAGAATCGGCGGGATCTGCTCGGGGCGTACGCCAAGGCGAAAGCCGTTGACCTCAAACGTGTCGTAGCTCTTGGACACCTTCTCGCCGCTCAGCGCATCGCGCAGGAAGCGCACCACGTCGCGCACCTTCTTGTACGGCTCCACAAACGGCACACCGTTCCAGCGCTCGACAATCACGTTGCTACTGCTGCCGATGCCGATGGCGAAGCGGCCGGGCGCGGCGTCGGCCAGCGACGCAACACTCTGCGCGAAGCAGGCTGGCGAGCGTGTGTACGCGGGGATGATTGCAGTGCCCAGACGCAGACGCGGTTCCCATGCGGCGGCCATGGCCAATGGGGTGAAGCCGTCGGCACCGTCGCTCTCGGCCGACCAGATGTCGGTGTAGCCCATGTCTGCGAGCTCGCCCAGCTTCTCACGATGGCTGTGCAGCGGGCCGGGCAGCGGCACGGTCATTCCTGGTCGAATTGGCATTGGTTGTGCAGGCACAGTCATTGCGTTACCCCTTCCGTTCCGTGAACGAGGCATCTTTCCAGAACCGAACGATGCAGCTCTGGCTGGCCGTCGCCAGCAACGTGCCGTCCTCGGCGAACATGTGCACCAGGCCATGCCCGAAACCGCGATTTACGGCATGCACGCGAATGTCCAGCAGCACCCACTCGGTGGGCACCAGGTGCACCACCCGCAGTGTGTTGTCCAAGCTGTTGCCGCCACCAATGACGCCAAGGGCCTGGCCGACACCCATCGGCACGAAGTCGCCCAAGATGGCCAGCGCGGTCGCATCGACGGCTTCCAGCACGTCGGGAATGCGAGCCCACATCAGCACCTGGCCGTCGCCCTGGGCTGCGTCCATCTTCTCGAAGGGGCGACCCTTCACCATCCGCTGCTCCAGCCGGTCGTGGATGGTGCCGTCGGAGTGCATGCGGTGCAGGTGTGGTTTGCACTCGTTGGGGCGGGGCACG
>JAYVVY010000422.1:0-15603 GCA_043786575.1 Ilumatobacteraceae bacterium | reverse complement strand
AGGCGCTTGACCGCCGTGCGCCGCCAGCGCACGTCGAGCCGAAAGGTCATCACTCGGTTGACCAGGTCGTAGCGCGGCGCGATCGCGTCGAACATTTCGCGGACGGCCTGCACCTTCTCTTCGCCTTGGGGAAGCGTGTCGCGGTCCCATCTACGTTCGCTCACGGGAACGAGGCTACGACCCGTCGGCCGCAACCGTGAGACGCTCCGCCTTGAAGTGGTGGTGCCGTGGACGTGAACTCCGACACCCCTCGTATGGCAGCATCGGGAGATGACTGACGAACTGTGGCGCAAGGGTGCACTCGAACTGGCTGATCTGATCTCTCGCAAAGAGATTTCCAGCCGCGAAGTGGTCGCTGCTCACCTCTCTCGCATCGACGACGTCAACCCCCACCTCAATGCCATTGTTCGCCGCTGGGACGATGACTCCCTGGCAGCAGCCGACGCTGCCGACCGTGCTGTCTCCGCTGGCGAGTCGCTGGGTGCGTTGCACGGGGTGCCGGTGACCATCAAGGAAAACATCGACCTGGCTGGCACGCCCACGACGCAGGCGATCGCCTTTCTTGCTGAAGCGATGTCGGCCACCGACGCGCCGTTGGTGCAGCGCGTGCGCGGCGCCGGCGCAATTCCGATTGGCCGCACCAACCTACCCGACCTCGGCTTGCGCGTCACCACCGAATCTTCGCTCCATGGCGTGACTCGCAACCCATGGAACCCCACCCGCACCACGGGCGGTTCCAGTGGAGGCGAGGGGTCGGCGCTGGCCAGCGGCATGTCACCGCTGGGTTTCGGCAACGACATCGGCGGTTCGCTGCGCAACCCGGCGACCTGTTGTGGCATCACGTCCATCAAGCCGACCACTGGCGTAGTGCCGTGGGCGACTGAGATCCCCCCGCAAGACCCCGGTATCGCCGCTCAGCTGATGTTGACCGATGGACCGATGGCCCGCCACGTCGCCGATGTGCGCGCCGGGCTACTGACCATCGCCGGTGCTCATGATCGCGATCCGCGCGCCGTGCCAGTGGTGCTAGCTGACCGCGCCGAGGGCCGTGCGCTTCGGGTTGCCGTGTGTGCTGCACCGCCCGCCGGGTCGACGCACGCTGGGGTGGCCGCTGCCATTCAGGGTGCAGCGGACGCGTTCTCCAACGCTGGCGCCCACGTCACCGAGGCTGTGCCCGCTTCGTTCGCCCGCGCCGTCGAGTTGTGGGGATTGATCCTCAACGAGGAGCTGCGCGTGCAGCGCCCGCTGCTGGAGATGGTGATGGGGGAGGACGGCAAGCGCTTCCTCGGTTTCGCCGACGAGGTGTACCCGGCTATCGATGTCGCCACGCTGATGCTGGCATTCGGAGAGCGCAACGCGGTCGACCGCGAGTGGCACGACTTTCTCACCGAGTACGACGTGCTGTTGATGCCTACCTGGACGCAGCCGCCGTTCGAGCTGGGCGCCGACGTCGTGTCGGTGGATGCCGCCCAGGGTGTGCTTGAGCAAATCCGCCCGGTGCTGCCGGCGAACCTGTTGGGACTGCCTGCAGCAATTGTTCCTGTCGGGATGGCCGATGGCTTACCCGTCGGCGCACAGCTGATCGGTCGTCGCTTCGCCGACCTCACCTGTCTGAACGCCGCCGAAATGTTGGAGCAGGCGTTCGGCACCATCACGCCGATCGACCCGATTCGATAGCCGGTCAGCTGGCGGCGTCGACCGCTGTCTGCTTGGCCCAGCGGTAGTCGGCTTTGCCGGCAGGGCTGCGTACCACTTCGGTGACATAGATGAACGCCTTGGGCAGCTTGTAGCGGGCGATGTGGTTTTCCGCTTCGGCCCGCAGGCCGGCGTCGTCGACATCAAACCCCTCGCGCACACGCACGATGGCGATCACTTCGTTGCCCCACCGTTCACTCGGTCGGCCGGCGACCACGCAGTCGTACACGGCCGGATGTGCCTTGATGGCCGCTTCGACTTCCTCAGCGAAAATCTTCTCGCCGCCGGAGTTGATGGTGACGGAATCGCGACCGTGTAGCTCGATGATGCCGTCGACGCGCAACCGGGCTCGGTCGCCCGGCACTGCGTATCGGACGCCATCTACGACTGGGTAGGTGCGTGCGGTCTTTGCCGCATCCCCCAGGTAGCCGAGCGCGAGTCGGCCGCTCTTTGCCAGCCAGCCCAACTCGTCGTCGCCCTCGGCCAGCTCGCTGGTGAGATCGTCGCTGAGCACATGGTTGCCGGGGCTGATCGGGAAGGTGCCGGTCGTCGCGCCGGCGCCCACTGACACATGCGACAACTGGCCGCCGGCCTCCGATGAGCCCAGGCCGTCGACGATCATCAGCGTGGGCAGGTGCTGTAGGAACTGCTCCTTGAGGCCGGCGCTCAGCGGTGCGCCGCCGGAGAGCAGCACTGTGAGCGACGACAGGTCGTACGTGGCACTGTCGAGTTCGTCGAGCAGCGGGCGCCCGAACGCATCGCCGACGATGAGCAGGAAGTTGAGCTGCTCGCGCTGCACCATCGACCAAATGTCCTCGGGGTCGAGGCGTTCTGTGTTCTGCTGCACAAAGACGGTGCCGCCTGTGTTCCACGAGCGAAAGCTCATCCAGTGACCAGCGCCATGCATGAACGGGGGAGCGAGCAGTGCCTTGAGGCCACCGGTTGCCTCGGCAACGATGGCGTCAAGGGTGTCGGCCTTGCTGCCGCCGAAGCACTCCACGTTGGCGTCGGCGTTGCGCCACAGCACACCCTTGGGCATGCCGGTGGTGCCGCCGGTATAGAGGATGTAGAGGTCGTCGGCGCTCCACTCGACTGCCGGGCGATCGGTCGAGGCGGCCGCCAATGCCTTCTCATACCAGACTGCTCCGGGCAGCAACGGGAGTCCCGAACCATCATCCACCTGCAGGATGACCTGCAGCTTGGGCAGGTCTGGCAGCACCTCGGCGAGGGTGGGGGTGAACTGGCTGTGCACGACGATGGCGGTGGCCTGCGAGTCGTTGAGTAGGTACTGCAACTCCTCGGCCACATAGCGGTAGTTGACGTTGAACGGCGCCACGCGAGCCTTGAACGAGCCGAGCATGGCCTCCAGGTACTCGTTGCCGTTGTGCAGGTAGATAGCCAGATGGTCCTGCCCGCTCTCGTGGCCCTGCAGGTGAGCGCGCTCGGTGTGGCAACCCAGGCCTTGCGCAATCAGGTGATTGGCCAGGCGGCGAGTGCGGTCGGTCAGCTCGGCCCAGGTCAGGCGGCGGTCGCGGTAGACCAGGCAGACTTCGTCGGGGCGGCTGGCGGCGATGGCTTCGTGGACTTCAGCGACCGAGAACTGAGGGGAACTCATGACCTGAACCGTAGGCGGCATGTGTCGGAGGTCACGCATTGGGAGGGTCGCATGGTCGGGCTAGGTTCGACTGATGACCACTGATCAAACAACCCCGCATGAGATCGTCGATACACGTGACGTGGACAAGGTGCTCTTCGGCATGTTCATGCCGCAGGGGTGGAAGATGGAGCTGGCATCGATCGATGGCGCGGCTGCCAAGTGGCAGACCGCCGTCCACATCGCCGTGCTCATCGAGGAGCTCGGCTACGACAGCCTCTGGGTCTACGACCACTTCCACAATGTGCCCACGCCGGCCAACGAAGCAGTGTTCGAGTGCTGGACCACGATGGCTGCCATCAGCCAGCGCACTTCCCGCATTCGGCTCGGGCAGATGGTGGGTTGCAACAGCTACCGCGAGCCCAGCGTGCTGGCCAAGATCACGTCCACCGTCGATGTGATCAGCGGCGGGCGGTTGGACTGGGGTATTGGTGCCGGCTGGTACGAGAACGAGTACAAGGGGTACGGCTTCGAGTTCCGTCGTCCGAAGGACCGCATTGGCATGCTGGCCGAAACCGTGCAGATCGTGCGCAGCATGTGGACCGAGCCGGTGACGTCGTTCGAGGGCAAGTACTACACACTGGATCGCGCGCAGTGCGACCCCAAGCCGCTGCAATCCCCGCACCCGCCCATCTGGATCGGTGGTGGCGGCGAGCAGCTGACACTGCGGGCCGTGGCTCGCTACGCGGACTGCTCGAACTTCGGTGGCAGCCCTGCGGAGTGGGCACGCAAACGCGAGATCCTGAAGGGGCATTGCGCAGCGGTCGGGCGCGATGAGTCCACCATCCGCAAGACCTGGAGCCCGGAGGTGTTCGTCAGCGAAACCGAGGCGGAGCTCGAAGAGGCGGGCAGCCGCAGCTTCTGGGGCGAGCCGCTGGAGAGCTGGAAGGCCGGCAACCTGGTGGGTACGCCCGAGCAGGTGTGCGAGAAGATTCAGACCTACATCGACCTCGGCTGCACCGGCTTCACCCCCTGGTGCAGCGACTACCCGAGCACCGAGACTCTGGAACTCTTCGCCAGAGAAGTCATGCCCAACTTCCGCTAACGGCGAAGGTCCGAGTGCCGGCCGCCCAGTGCGAGTGCCACGTAACCGTGCGAGCGCTCGGCAGCCAGTGCAATGCCCACTCGAAGCTCAGCGCTCGTCAGAACAGGGTTGGCTGCTCGTGGGCCCGCAGCGGGAGCGGCGTTGGCAGCCGTGCGAGGTCGGGGACCAGCTTCGTCAATGCTTCGTGAAAGGAGAGGGCCAACGCGGGAGTGCCGGTGTTGTCAGGGGTGTGGAGGAAGACGATGGGAGTGCGGCCCTCACGCAGCCAATCAGCGACGATCGGTTGCCAACCCGCGATGCCGTCAGCAGTCACCTCCGGGTAGTCGGTCCCGATAAAGCGAACAATCGGCTGGTCGGTCAGCGCCTCTTGCAGCGCAGGCACGCGTGGCTTCTGCTCCCATTCCTCGCGGCCGCCGTCGGTGAGGGGCGGGCGCGAGAACAGCGACTCGGTGTCCAGCAGCACGCGCTCGACTCCGTGACGGCTCAGCATCGCATCTAGGCCTGTCCGTCCGGCACCGCTGAAGAACGCCGCGTGCCGCACCTCGACCGACCAGCGCCACGCCGTCGAGCGTTGGCGTAGCGTCGACTCCAACGCACCGAGATCGTCGGGCCCGAATGATGCGGGCAGCTGAAGGGTGAGCCCGCCGACGGCGTCGCCCAGTGGCTCCATCAATTGGCAGAACGCAGCGAGCTCGGTGGCGATGCCTCGGAGTCGTCGCTCGTGCGTAATCTGCTTGGGCGCCTTGAAGATGAAGCGAAAGCCGGGCGCCGCTTGTTCTCGCCAGCGAGACACGACGGCCGGTGTCGGCGTGGCGTAGAAGGTGGTGTTGCCCTCCACAGCGTTCAGGAGTCGGCTGTACGCGTGCAACTCGCGGCCGCTGGCTGTACCGGCAGGAAGGAAGCGACCAACCCACGCGCGCTGTGCCCACATCGGGCAGCCGACGTAAAGAGTTCTCGGTGTCATCACCGCATGCGGATGAGGTTGCCCGTCACCATGCGCGCATCGTCGCTACACAGCCAAGCGATGACGCGACCAACCTCTGCTGGCTCGGCGACGTGGAAGTGGTCGCTGGCCGTTGCGGCGAACTCGCGGACTGCGTCGTTCACCCACCCGCTATCGGTGATGGGCGGGTGGATCATGTTGGCGGTCACTCCGCGACGCCCGAGTTCAATTGCGGCCGACATCGTGTAGTTCTCCAGCGCCGCTTTTGCCGCGCCGTACGTCACCTCGGACGGGAAGCCCATGGAGCCGCCCGACGTGAGCCCGACGATTCGTCCCCAGTTGCCGTCACGCTCGATCAAGCGGCGGCTGAACTCGGCGATCATCAGCGCGCCGGCCCGCGCGTCGACGCCGAACGTGCGGTCGAAAAGTACGCCGGTGACACCTGGCGTACTGCGGCCCACAGGGTCGATGGTGCCAGCCGTGAACGAGTCGCCGCTGGCCCAGCCGGTGGCATTATTGATGAGCATGTCGACGGGGCCGAAGTGTGATTCTGCGGCGTCGAACAGGCGCGTCGGGGTCGAATCGTCCAGTAGGTCTGCCTCGATCGCGATGGCCTGGCCGCCTGCAGCCACGATTCGTGCGGCCACCTCGTCGCCGTCGGTCATCCGGTTCGTTTGGTACCGCTCAGGCGTTTCCGGGTCGTCGACGACACGAGCGCGCAAATACGCGATCAGGACTGCGACACCATCGACGGCAAGGCACTCCGCAGCCGCGGCCCCAATCCCATGATTAGCGCCAGTGACAATTGCAACACGCCGAAGGGACATGAAGCCGACGATAATCGCCACACTCGGCTCGCAGTTCCCTCCTTTGCGTCAAGGGCCAGCGCTCACGGCCCGGGTCAGCGGCCGACAGCCTTTAGTAAACCGAGACGGCAGGGCTACTCGAGAACTCCGGCGGCACGGGCGGCGGCCAACGCCTCCGCTGGAGTTGCGTTCAGTCGCTCAAGGGTGCGAGCGAAAAGTTCGGCTGCTTCGCGAATCTTGGCGGCCCGCTCTGGGGCGACGAGGGTGCCGGCAGCGAGAACTTGAGTTCCGTGGCGGCCTCGGGTGGAGACAAGGCCGGCTGCCTCTAGCTCTCGATAGGTGCGCGCGATCGTCCCGTTTGCCAGGCCGAGATCGCTAGCGAGCTGGCGAACCGACGGAAGCCGATGGCCCGCTGGAAGGGCCGCCGACTGGATCATGGTTGTCAGTTGCTGGCGCAGCTGTTCGAATGGTGGCGTCGCTGCGCTCTGGTCGATGACGATGATCATGCCGAAACGTCGATCACACTGGAACGGTGACGGCAACGCTGTGCCGCACCATTCGGGTCGGCACCCAGGCCCATGATGCCGTCAGCCCGATGAGCGAGATGGCGATGATGGTGTTGTGCACTGCGGCGGCATGTGGGAAGTAGCCCTCGGGTGCAAGGTAGGCGGCGGCGATGAACTGGAGAGCGCTCCACCCGCTCATTGCTCGCGTGGTCGCGAGCCGGCGAATTGCTTCGTCGACGAGAACATCGTTGGGGCCGCCCGCCGGCTGAGGTCGTCGCGCGATTCGCCGCACCGCAGCGACCGCGACGAGCGCCAGCAGGAGCGAAGCGTTGAGAACCATCGCCGTGTCGGCCCTGCTGGGGCCAATGCGGAGAGTGACGACCTGGCGGACCACAACCGCCGAGATCGTCAGCACCACGCTGCCTGCCAGCCAACGCCAAGCGGTAGGGCTGACATACCGACGCATGCTCCGCGTCTCCAGCGCCGCGGCCCGCCGCCCGGTGCTGGGACGATTGCGGACGAAGAGCTCCGGGACGACGCCCGCCACAAACCACCCGACGACGAGGCCGACGAACGCGTCTGCGGATCGGCGGCCGTCGTGGAGCGGAAAGAAGGTCCAGGCATAGGTGCCAACGAGGCCCCCAACGATTCCGTACAGTCGCCAGCGTCGCGTTCGACTCGCGTAACGGGAGAGTGCAGAGTCGTCGGCAAGCGATGGCGCAAGGCCCTGCTGAAGTGCCATCCACTCGTTGGTTCCCAGGTCAGGGAGCTGTCGACGGTGCCCCACCACGCGTACGATGACGAGGCCGACGATCAGGGAACCGACTGCGAGGTAGACCATAGCTTTCCCGTCATTGTATCAATGTATTGCTACATTGATACAAAATTCGGTGTGTGTCAAGACCTAGCGCTCACAGCCCCAGGTCACGGCCCGACAGGGTTTACGTAAAACTGGGGAAGGTTTACTCGTAGGCGCGGAAGATGACTTCGGCTACGCAGCTGGGCTTGGTGGCGCCCTCGGTCTCGAAGGTCAGCTGGTACGTGGTCTGCACGCCGCCGGCGATGTCGTCCACCGACAGCACCGTTGCGCTCATGCGCAGCTTGGCGCCGACGGGCACCGGAGACATGAAGCGAACCTTGTTGCAGCCGTAGTTGACGCCCATCGAGAAGCCGGTGGTGATGACCACCTGCGGCAACAGCACGGGAGCGAGCGACAGTGTCAGGTAGCCGTGCGCGATCGGCCCGCCGAACGGGCTTTCCTTCTTGGCGCGCTCGACGTCGATGTGGATCCACTGGTGGTCGCCAGTCGCCTCGGCGAACTGGTTGACCCGCTCCTGGGTGACTTCCATCCAGTCGCTGTAGCCGAGGTGTTCACCGATCGCTGCCTTGAGCTCGGTGCTGCCATTGAGAATGCGAGGTGCCATCCCGTCAGCATGCCAGGCGCGAACGCTCTACGGTGAAGCGAGTGAACGAGCAGCAGGAACCGCGCCCCACTCTTGGTGATCGTCTTGTGCGTGGAGCGCTGTTTCCCCTCCGCGTGACGAAGAACTCGGCACGTCTGATACGAAGTGCACTCATGGGGGACTTTCTCACCGCGTACTCGCTCACTCAGCCCGACAAGCTGGCGATGGTCGACGATCGGCCGGACGGCACGATCCACAAGCTGACGTTCAGCGAACTGAACGCCAAGTCGAACCAGCTCGCCAACGTGCTGTTGGAGATGGGTGTGCGGCCCGGCGACTCGAAGGTGGTGTGGTGCGGGCAGAACAGCATCGGCCTGGTGCTGATGATCAACGCGGCGCGCAAGCTAGGCGTCACTGCCGTTCCGTTGAACTATCGCCTCAGCGACGAGGAAGCCACATACGTCACCGACCACAGCGATGCGACGATCGTGTACGTCGACGCCGAGTTTGCGCCGATGTTCGAGCGCGTCCGCGGCGACCTGCCAAACGTGGAGCACTACTTGGTGTTCGACGCCGCGGCGCAGGGCGATGCGGTGCCCGACGGCATGACCGACATCGACGTGCTCATCGCAGCCGCGCCCGACTTCGAGCCGGAGGTTCCCGAAGGCACTGAAGCCGGCTCCACCATGATCTACACCAGCGGCACAACCGGAAAGCCGAAGGGTGCGCTGCGCCGCGGCAACTCCGGTGCCGAGCAGGCCGGCGCGCTGATGATGCACATCGGCTACACGCCCGACGACATCTACATCCCCACCGGGCCGCTGTACCACTCGGGCCCCGGCGGGTTCCTCGGTCTGGCGCAAGCGCTCGGCCAGACCACGGTCTTACAGCGCAAGTTCAACGCTGAGGACTGGTTGCGACTGATCGAGAAGTACAAGGTCACGTCGACGTTCTGTGCCCCGACTCCGGTGCGCATGGCGTGCAACCTGCCCGCGGAGGTGAAGGCGAAGTACGACGTGTCGTCGATGCGTCGGCTGATCGCCAACGCCGCCCCGTGGAGTTACGCGCTGAAGCTGATGTACCTCGACTCTTTCCCGGCCGACTCGCTGTTCGAGGTGTACGGCAGCACAGAGTTGGGCGTCAACTGTGTGCTGCGCCCCGAAGACCAGCTGCGCAAGCCGGGCTCGTGTGGCAAGCCGGCACCGATGGTGGAGATCAAGTTGTTCGACGATGACGCCAACGAGGTGCTGGGCAGCGGCCCGGAGCACACCGGCGAGCTGTTCGTGAAGAGCCCCAGCGTGTTCGCCGACTATTACAAGCAGCACGACAAGTTCTTGGCCGACAGCAAGCACGGCTTTCAGACGGTGGGCGACATCGCCTACCGAGATGACGAGGGCTACATCTACATCTGCGACCGCAAGAAAGACATGATCATCTCCGGTGGCATGAACATCTACCCGGCCGAGATCGAGGCCGCGCTCGAGCACCACGCCGACGTGCTGGAGGTTGCGGTCTTCGGAACGCCCAGTGATGAGTGGGGCGAGAACGTGCACGCGGTGGTGGTCGTCCGTGAGGGCGGTGCGATGACCGATCACGACGTGATGGACTTCGCCCGCGAGCACCTTGCGCACTACAAGGTGCCGCGCTCGGTGACCTTCATCGACGAGCTGCCCAAGACAGGCAGCGGCAAGGTGCTCAAGCGCGAACTCCGTGCCCCGTTCTGGGCCGGCCGCGCCAGCCAGGTCTGAGCCATGTCCGTCGGCGGGCCGTCAGGGGTCCCGCCGCGCCGTGTCATGGTCCCGCGCCCACGGGCGCGGAACCCTGACGGAAGTGTCATGGTTCCGCGCCCGTGGGGGGCGGGGCGGACAGATGTGTCGTGGTTTCGCGCCCAACCGGGGTGGGTGAGTGGCTGGGACCTGGATCTGGCGGGTTGATCAGTCGAACTCGGCGAGGACGGCTTCGAGGGTCTCACGGCCGATGGCGGGCATTGACGTGGTGTCGTCGCTGGTGAGGTAGGCCAGCGACAGGTTCAGTGCCCAACCTGCTGCACGGCGCCACGTGTGCTCATCGATGCGTGCTGCAGAGCGGAAGAGTTCGCGCTCGGCTGGCGGAAACAACATCCAGGCGACCGCGAGGTCCGTGGCCGGGTCGCCTGAGCAGATGTCGCCGAAGTCGATGACGGCGCTCAGGCGGCCGTCGAGCGTCAGCATGTTCGATGGGTGCAGGTCGCCGTGCAACCACAGCGGCGGACCATCCCACGCGGGTGTTGCGCTGAGATCGGCCCACACTGTCAACACTCTCGGCGTCTCAACTTCGAGCGCGGCGACTCGCTGTTCGACAGCCGTCGCTCGCTGTCGCAAGGCGACGCCGCGGAACTCGTTCAGCGGAGCCTCCGGCGAAGCGGGCACGTGCAGCGCCGTGACAAATGCTGCCAACGTCAGTGCTGCATCGGCAAGGTCGAGAGGTGGCGCCGCGGCAGATGTCTGCCCGGGCAGCCAACGGCACACGCTCCACGCCCAGGGGAACAGCTGGCTAGGCCGACCCACGAACCACGGCACCGGCACCGCGAGCGGTAGCGAGGGGGCCAGCAGCGGCAGCCATCGCTGCTCGGACTCGATGAGTGACGCAGCTGCGATACGCCGAGGCAGACGCACCATCCAGTCGTCGCCAACGCGGGCGATCGTGTTGTCCCACCCGTTGCCGGCAATGGAGACAGGCAGCACAGCGAGTTCGGGTACTTGCTCGGCAAGGAGCGCTGACACCAGCCGCTCGTCAATGTCGATCTCGGCGGCGGGAGAGGCCATCAGTAGCCCAGGCGTTGCACCCGGTCGGGCTTGCGCTGCCAGTCCTTGTCGACCTTCACGAACAGCTCCAGGAAGCAGCCCTCGGGCAGTTGGGCGCGAGCGAGCTTGCCGACCTCTTTGAGGATCAGCCCGCCCTTGCCGATGACCATGCCCTTTTGGCTCTCGCGCTCGACGATGATCTCGACGCGGATGCGCGGCCACTCCCACTCGGACACCCGAGTGGCGATGCTGTACGGCAGCTCATCGTGGGTGACAGCAAGCAACTGCTCACGTACCAGCTCGGCGACCCACTGCTCTTCGGGCTGGTCGCTGGAGGTCTCGGGCGGGAAGTACTGTGGGCCTTCGGGCAGCTTGGTCTGCAGGAACGCCACCAACTCGGGGATGCCCTTGCCGGTACGGGCAGACACGGGGAAGTACTCGGAGGCTCCGAGTGAAGTCAGCACCGTCAACTGGGCGAGCACGGTGTGCTCCTTGGTGGCGTCGATCTTGTTGAGGACGATGACCGCCGTCGACATGTCGAGGTGGCTGGCAACCCACTTGTCGCCGCTACCGAACGGCTTGGTGGCGTCGATGACGAGACAGACGACATCGACATCACTGACACTGTCCAGCGCGGTCGCGTTGACTCGCTCGCCCAATGCGGTGACGGGCTTGTGGAGACCAGGCGTGTCGACGAACACCAGCTGCGAGTCGTCGGTGTTCAAGATGCCCATGACCCGGTGGCGGGTGGTCTGCGGCTTGTCACTGACGATGCTGACCTTGCGGCCACACATGGCGTTGACCAGCGTGCTCTTGCCGACATTGGGCCGACCGACGAGTGTGACAAATCCGCTGCGCATGAGGGTGAACACGCTATCGCCCGGTTACGGGGCGACGGTTTGTGTGGTCGATGTGCTGGTTGCGGCAGTAGCGGCGGAAGGGCCGTCGGCCATCAGATTCAGGAAATCGGCGCGTGTCAGCAGTTGCCCTGCCGGGATCAGTTCGCCTTCGGGACCCGACACCTGCAGGTTGAACGCAACCTGGCCGACGCCTGGGGTGTTCTCCAAGAGCGTCATCACAATTTGTCCGACGGCTAGCCGCTGGTCGCCGGCGGGAATTGTGTCGAAGAAGCCTTCCGGCAGAATCACCTGCGCCACCCCGGCGCCGTCGGAGGTTGCGGTGATCTCCTCGAGGTCGGGAGGAATTGCGCTCCGAAGACCAACGCCAACTTCGCCTTCTGGAGAACCCTTTTCTAGCTGCGCGATCAGCTGCGACATCGCATACTGCGCGGCCACCGACGCCAGGACCGGACTGAGCTTGCCGCTGGCAATGAAGAACACGTCCACCGTTTGCGACTGCACGTCTGTGGTGGTTGTTGCCAGTCCAATCGTCGTCGTGACGGCCTCGGTGGTGGTCGTGGTCGCGATGGTGGTGGGCGGCAAAGTGTCGGTCAGCTCGCCGGGGGGACTGACGCGCTCGACGCGGCCATCGTCGACAATGCTGCACGCGACGGTGGCGAAGGTGAGGACGCCGAGTATGGCTGCTAGTCGCCAATACATCAGATGACCTCCAAGAAGCTGACCATGAAACGGGCGCCGCCGCCAGCGCGGTCTTCGACCCACGCCTCGCCGCCGTGAGCTTGGGCATGCTCGGCGACCAACGCCAGCCCGAGTCCGGTACCCACGCGGTGCCGCGCTGCGCTGCCGCGTGCGAAGCGTTCAAAGATGCGCGACCGTTCGCCGCGGGCCACACCCGGGCCTGCGTCGTCGACGCCGACGACGAGGGCGTTGCGTCCACGCATCTCCATGAACACTCGGATCGGGCCGCCGCCATGCGAGTTCGCGTTCTCCAAAAGGTTGGCGAGGATCCGCTCGAAACGCAGCTTGTCCAGCCGCACCAGCGCGGGCACCCTCTTGTCGACGTCGATGGTGACCTCGCCGAAGCCGTAGCGCTGAGCGATGCGGGGGATCAGTTCGCGAGGGTCGACTTCCTCCCGGTGGAGTTCCGTGGAGCCGGCATCAATGCGGGAGAGCTCCAGGAGGTCCATCACCATGCTGTCGAAGCGGCGCACCTGGCTGACCACCACATCGAGGGCTTGCTGGGTGCGCGGCGGCAGGTCCGTGCGTCTCCCGTCGAGTACCTCCACAGCGGCCGTCAGAGCGGTGATGGGCGAGCGCAGTTCATGGCTGACATCGCTGGCAAAGCGCGCCTCGCGCTCTAGACGTGTTTGTACCGCGTCGGCCATGTCGTTGAACGAGCTGGCCAGACGGTCGAGGTCAGGGTCGGTCTCGGGCGGCATGCGCGCGTCGAGCCCACCCGATGCAATCTCACCAGCGGCCGTCGCCACTCGTGAGAGTGGTCGTAGGAGACGACGGCTGGTCAGCCAACCAGCGAACCCAGCAAACAGAATCGTGAAGCTGGCCCCCAGCAGCAGGGCTGTCGTAATTGCCTTGAGACTGCTCTCGGTGCCTTCCATGGGGAACGCCTCGAAATATTGGGCATTCGCAGCAGGCATGCTGATGCCGACAGCGACATACGGGTTGCCGTCGTATTCAAAGCGCTGCCGCCCGTTTCCGCCCTGGGTCACCGCGGTGCGGAGTTCCAGCGGAAAGGCCGCAATCGGGTAACGAGCATTTGGGGCGTACGGCTTGCCGTCTTGGAACAGCAGCAGGAACCCGCCTCCCTCAGTTCGGAGATCGATCGTGTCGAACTGTTGCAGTGCCAACAGTTGGTCGCGCACGGTCTTCGCATTCGCGTAGGCCTGCGCCTCTGCCGTCTGCTGGCGCTGGTCGATCAGGAATGAGCGGGCAACGGCGAACGTGACGACCGCCAAACCGAGGCTGGCGAGCAACGCAGTCAGCGCGAAAAAGAACGTGACCCGCGTGCGGAGGCGCAGTGATCGACGTCGGCGGGGCTCACTCATCGGCAACAGTGTGGCGCATCGGCGGACGCGCTTGCGTGCGCGCCCGCCGACGGCGAGTGATCAGGCTGCGTAGCCCACCAGCGGGAGGGCTTGTTCGTCGGCCTGCAGAACTGGTGCCAACATGTCCAGGTCGCCGAGAATCAGCTCGGCGCGCAGGATCAGTTCGCTGCACACAAAGGCCACACGATGGCCGGTGGCGGCGGCGGCCTTCGCCAGCTCGCGCAGCCCGCGCATGCCGGCTTCGGTGAGAATGGTGACGCCGCTGAGGTTGACCAACAGGCCGTAACTGGACGGCAGAGGTAGGCACGCTTCAATGAGTGCGGCGCCGTGATCGGCGGTGGTGAGTGGGCCGGTGACCGACACAGCGACATGATGCCGCTGGAGATCAGTGTGGGCGGTGAGTGCCGGTGAAAGCATGTCGCAAACCTCCAGAAGTCGTAGTTTTCAAGACCGTAGGTTTCGGCGAGGGTTCGCCAGTACGTGCGCCCGCACGTTCACCGCTGCCGGTGAGGCACCAGGGGGAGGAAGGTACCTCACCGGGGCAGCGTGAACAGCTCCAACTGTGCAGCACCTCTGTGACGAGACGACGCTGGCTGTGTGCGATTTCTGTAACAGAATTGAAGCATCGTTTCGCTTGACAGGGTTGCGAGGGGCGATCGCGTTGGTGGGGCCGCGACATCGGGCAGGATGTGCACGTGATCTCACTGCTGTTCATCGAGGACGACGACGCGATTCGTATGGCGCTGACGCTGGCCTTGGAGGACGAGGGCTACGAGGTCCGCGAGGCAGCCGATGGGAAGGAAGGCCTAGCCGCGTTTGCCGAGCGTGAACCGGACTTGGTGCTGCTCGATCTGCGCCTTCCGGACCTGTCCGGTTTCGAGGTGTGCCGCTCGCTGCGCGCCAACAGCATCGTGCCAATCATCATCGTGACCGCACAGACCGACACGTACGACTTGGTCGCCGGTCTCGAGGCCGGCGCCGACGATTACGTGACCAAGCCGGTTGTCCCCAAGGAGCTCGCCGCCAGAATTCGAGCGGCGTTGCGTCGGGTGCATCTGCACGAATCGACTGCCGCTTCGTCGACGTCGGTGAGCAAGTTTGGCGACATCGAGCTCCGCCGCGAGCAGGGCATCGTGCTGAAAGCCGGGCAGGAACTGAACCTCACCAAGACCGAGTACCGGCTTGTGTGCGAGTTCGCCGACCACGCCAACATGGTGCTGTCGCGCGATCAGTTGCTGGAACGTGTGTGGGGCTACGAGTACCTGGGTGACAGCCGTCTGGTCGACGCCCACGTGCGCCGGCTGCGGGTGAAGGTGGAAGACCAACCCGACGACCCCAAACTCATCGTCACCGCCCGCGGCATCGGCTACCGGTTGCTGGCTTGAGCTAGCCGCGCCAGATTCGGCTGCGGAGGTATTCGCCGAGGCCTTTGGCTTGGGTGTCGAAGGCGGTGCTGCTGGCGACCCCTTCGCCGAGCAGGCTGACTATGACGAAGTTGAGCGCGTGGATGTTGGCCAGTTCGTAGCGGCGCACTTCTAGGTCCGCCGCTTCCGGGAGCAACGCCTTTACCGCGTCGGCGGTGAGGTTCTCGGCGAGCCACGCGTAGCCGGCAACGCTGCGGGCCCAGATGCCGACGTTGGCATTCCCGCCCTTGTCCCCGCTTCGAGCAGCGAAGTGCGTGCCAAGCGCCTCTCCCGCTGACGGCCCAACCGGTTCAGCGCCCGTTTCCTGCGAACCTGTCATGGTCGTGACCACCAAGGATGATGGTGGGAGCATGACAGGTACGTGGGTTCCGTCGGGACCACGGCTGTCCTTCAGCGGACCTGTCATGGGTGTGACCACCAA
>JAYVVY010000421.1:0-8142 GCA_043786575.1 Ilumatobacteraceae bacterium | reverse complement strand
CTTCACCACGCTCACGCCCACCGACGCCTATCGCGGTGCTGGTCGACCGGAAGCCACGTACGCCATCGAGCGCGCCGTCGATTCGTTGGCGCACAAGATGGGCATCGACCCTATGGATCTGCGTCGACGCAACTTCATCCGCAAAGACCAGTTCCCGTACACAGCAATGACCGGCCTCACCTACGACAGTGGCGACCACCTCGCTGCGTCGCAGATGGCTGCCGGCTTGGCCGACTACGAGGGCGTGCGGGCCCGCCAGGCCACTCAAAACGTGCCGGGTGCGGCGAAGCGTCTCGGCATTGGTCAGGCCAGTTACTTCGAGATGTGCGGCCTCGCGCCGTCGCGAGTGTTGGCCTCGCTGAACTACTCGGCCGGTGGCTGGGAGGCCGCCACAGTGCGCGTGCTGCCCACCAACAAGATCCAGGTGGTCACGGGCACCGCGCCACATGGTCAGGGCCACGAGACCTCGTGGAGCATGATCGTTGCCGACAAGCTGGGCGTCGCGCCCGAAGACATCGATGTGTTGCACAGCGACACTGCCATTGCGCCGCTGGGCCTCGACACCTACGGCTCGCGCTCGCTGCCAGTTGGTGGCGTCGCAATTGCGATGGCGTGCGACAAGGTGATCGACAAGGCAAAGAAGATCGCCGCTCACCAGCTGGAAGCCAACGAAGACGACCTCGAGTTCGCCGGTGGCACGTTCACGGTGAAGGGCTCGCCCGACAAGTCGATGCCGTTAGCCGCAATTGCATTCGCGGCCTTCACCGCACACGACCTGCCCGACGGGCTGGAGCCGAACCTGGAAGCGCACGTCACCTACGACCCACCCAACTTCTCGTGGCCGTTCGGTACGCACATCTGCACCGTCGAGGTCGACGTCGAGACCGGGCATGTGCAGGTGCTGCAGTACGTTGCCGTCGATGACTGCGGCAACCAGGTCAACCCGATGATCGTCGAGGGCCAGGTGCACGGCGGCGTCATCCAGGGGCTCGCCCAGGCACTGTTCGAGGAAGCCGTCTACGACACCGAGGGCAACCTGCGCAACGCCTCATTGGCCGAGTATCTGGTGCCAGCAGCCAGCGATGTGCCCAGCCTCACACTGGGCCACACCATCACCCCGTCGCCCACCAACCAGTTGGGCGTCAAGGGTATTGGCGAGGCCGGCACCATTGGCGCAGCACCAGCAGTCATCAATGCCATCGTTGATGCGCTCAGTGGTTTGGGCGTCAATGATGTGCTGATGCCCGCCAGCCCACAGACTGTGTGGGCAACGATTCAAGCCGCAATTCCGAAGACCCCTTCGAATGGAGACAGCAAGTGATTCCCGCAGCATTCGACTACGTCCGTGCCGGTTCGGCAGCCGAGGCCATCAGCCTCATTGGCCAGCACGGTGAGGACGCCAAGTTCCTCGCCGGTGGGCACAGCCTGCTGCCGCTGATGAAGCTGCGCCTGGCGTCTCCCAGTGTGCTGGTGGACATCGGCCGCGTCAGCGACCTCAGCTACATCCGTGACGCCGGCGACCACATCGCCATCGGTGCCCTCACCCGCCATATGGACGTGGAGACCAGCGCTGTGCTGAGGGAGCACGTGCCGCTGCTGGCGCACGCCGCCGGCTACGTGGGCGACCCGCAGGTGCGTCACCGCGGCACCCTGGGCGGCACCATCGCCCACGCCGACCCTGCCAGCGACCTTCCGGCCACCACGCTTGCGCTCGGCGCCACGTACGTGGTGCAGGGCCCGAATGGCACCCGCGAGATCGCCGCTGCCGATTTCTACCTGGGCTTCCTGGAGTCCGCGCTGGAACCCGATGAAATGCTCAC
The DNA here is from genome assembly GCA_043786575.1 of Ilumatobacteraceae bacterium. Taxonomy (GTDB): domain Bacteria; phylum Actinomycetota; class Acidimicrobiia; order Acidimicrobiales; family Ilumatobacteraceae; genus UBA668. Next base: position 6,322 of record JAYVVY010000421.1, on the reverse strand, counting down.
CGAAGTGCGCGTGCCCAAAATGGGCGGCGCCGGTTGGAGCTTCCAGAAGTTCAACCGTCGTGCGCAGGACTGGGCAATCGTTGGTGTCGCCGCATGGCGCAGCAACGGCTCGTCGGGCGTGGCGCTGGTCAACATGGGTAGCACGCCCATCCTGGCCAGCAGCGTGTCGGCGGCCCTGACTGGCGGTGCGTCGGTGGCCGATGCTGCCCAGTTGGCAGCCGACGACGCCGAGCCGCAGGCAGACCTCAACGCCAGCACCGAGTACCGCACCCACCTGGCCAAGGTCCTCGTCCGCCGAGCCCTTGAAGAAGCCAGCAATTAGCCCTGCCATGAACACCGGCTGAACGGTCGGTAGCGTGGGCGACCATGTCGACGACGGCCGAGGCACCCACATTTGTGGATCCTTTGTCGACGCCGCTCTCGAGGCTGCAGCTGCGGTCGGTCGTACCGGAAGACGAGTTCCGCGTCATCCGCTTGGCGCTGATGTTCGAGTTCTTGTTCATCTATCTGTGGTGGTTGCGCGTCCGCGGGCTACCCATCGACCGCATCTCTGTTGCCATCAGCGTTGGGCTGTTCCTGCTGTGCGCCTTCGTCGGCAAGACCTGGCGAACGTGGGGCATCCTGCTGCTCGACTGCGCGTTCTATTGCGTGATGTGGCTGGCATACGAGAAGACTCGTGGTGCGGCCGACGATGGTGTATCGGTGTTCGGGCTGTTCCGACTTCCGCACCAGCTGCAGGTGGAGTCGGTGCGCAACATCGACCGCGCGCTGTTCGTCGGCAACGATCCCAACGATGTCCTGCAGAACCACTTCTGGGGCAGGACCATCCGCTGGTACGACGTCGTGGCCTCCGCCACGTACATGACGCACTTCGTGTTGCCGATCGTCGCAATGGCCGTGCTGTGGGCCATCAGCCATCGCCAATGGGTACGGTTCATGAAGCGCTTCTCCACGCTGCTGGCCGTTGGGTGTTTGATGTTCGTCGTCATTCCGACGGTGCCGCCGTGGATGGCCACGAGCCCCAAGTTTCCCTATCAGTTGTTCGACGAACTGCACCGCGATGCCGGCCGCGGGTTCCGCCACCTCGGCTTCTACGGGTTCACCAATGACTACAAGATTCAGCTGAGCAACGGCAACGGCGTGGCCGCGATGCCGTCGCTGCATTCGTCGTTCGCGCTGATCGTGCCGGCGTTTTTCCTGCCATGGATTCGCCCGAAGTGGCTCAAGGCGCTGGTGCTGCTGTTCCCCGTGATGATGCTCACCTCGTTGGTGTACCTCGGTGAACACTGGGTGATCGATGGTCTGGTCGGCTGGGCCATCACCGGCGGCGCCTTCTGGTTCTGGAACCGCATGGAGCGCCGCACGCGTGTCCGCCGCAGCAATCGTGCCCGTCAGGCACTCGCATGATGGACCCGCCCAAGGTGTTGCTGGAACGGTCGTTCTTGCACGCTGTCGCCGACCCCTCGAATGACAACCACTCCGCGGCCGCGGCCGAGTACCTAGAACTGGTCACCCAGTACGAGGCGGAAGAGATCCTGCTGTGCGCGGTGCACACGCACCTCGGCGAGCTGGTCGGCCTCGACCGCAAGCATGTGTTCGCTCCGGTCGATCGGTTGTGGGTTGGCCGGCAACACAGGCGCGCCGCCGCCCGCTCACGCATGGCCGACGACCACGAGTTCGCACTCACGATGGTGATGGCGCAGCGGCATCGTGTGCGCACGGTCGCCAGCTTCGACCCTCGCTTCCTTGACTTCGAGCTCACTGTCCTGCCCGTCGCCGTCGTTGACTAACCTGCTGCAAGTTCATACACCTCCCCGATAGCCGGTGCCCCCATGTCGTTCAGTCATGACGACGAGTCTTCCAATTTCGACGCTTATCACCTGGATGCAATCGCCGACGCCGACCCGTACCCATACTGGTACGAGGATGCCGATGAGCCAGACAGCAACCCGACGTTGGTGCGCAGCGAGATCTGCGACCTCTGTGTGGTGGGTGGTGGCTACAACGGGTTGTGGACGGCCATCATCGCCAAGGAGCGCGACCCAAGCCGCGACGTGATCCTGATCGACGCGCACGAGGTCGGCTCGGCCGCCAGTGGTCGCAACGGTGGCTTCATGGAGAGCAGCCTCACTCACGGCGTGGCCAACGGTCAGGAGCGCTTCCCCGACGAGCTGCCGCTGCTGGAGGAGTTGGGGCTCAAGAACCTCAACGACATCGAGTCGGCCATCAAGCGCTACAACATCGACTGCGACTACGAGCGCACCGGCGTCATCGACATCGCCACCGAGTTCCACTCGCCCACCTACCTCGACGAGCTGCGCGACGACTACGTGCAGCTGCGCTCACTGGGCCAGAAGGTGGAGTGGCTGGACCAGGAGGCGATGCGAGCGCAGGTCAACTCGCCCACCTACAGAGGTGGCCTGTGGCGCAAGGACCGAGCCGCCATTGTCGACCCGGCCCGGCTGGCCTGGGGCTTGAAGAGCGCAGCGATGTCGCTGGGTGTGCGCATCTACGAAGACACCAAGGCCACGTCCATCGAGAAGGACGGCGTGGGGGTGCTGGTGACCACTCCGCTGGGCCGCATTCGTGCCGGCAAGGTGGCGCTGGCTACCAACGCGTCCAAGCCGCTGCTCAAGCGGGTCAGCCACTACATCGCCCCTGTCTACGACTACTGCATGGTCACCGAGCCGCTGTCGAAGCAGCAGCTGGCCGACATTGGGTGGGAGGGCCGCCAGGGCCTCAGCGACATCAGCAACCAGTTCCACTACTACCGGCTCACCGAGGACAACCGGATTCTGTGGGGCGGCTACGACGTCATCTATTACTGGGGCGGCAAGGTGAACTCGGAGCTGGAAAGCCGGCCCGAGACGTGGGCGAAACTGAGCAAGCACTTCTTCGACACGTTCCCGCAGCTGGAGGGCCTCAAGTTCACGCACGCGTGGGGCGGCGTGATCGATACGTGCAGCCGGTTCTGCGTGTTCTGGGGCAGCGCGATGCAGGGTCGTGTGGCGTACTCGGTGGGCTATACCGGCCTGGGTGTTGCGTCCACCCGCTTCGGGGCCGAGGTGATGCTGGACATGATCGACGGCAAGCGCAGCAAGGCCACCGAGACCGAGTTCGTGAAGAGCAAGCCGCTCCCCTTCCCGCCCGAACCCTTCCGCTTCATCGGCATCCAGACCACCAGGTACTCCCTCAACCGAGAAGACAAGACCGGCAAACGAAACATCTGGCTCAAAGGGCTCGACCGCTTCGGCCTCGGCTTCGACAGCTAGCCATGTCGGATGCCCGAACAAGTGGAGCCAATCGGCAATCGGCAATCGGACCCGTCAAGACCGCATAACGCACTGCAACGCGCTCGCTCCGCACACCGCATGCCCCATGAGGTCGACACTTCTTGCTCAGCGCTCGACTCGGCTAAATGGAGCAAGTCTCGCCAACCTGTCATGGGTCTGACCAGCAACCTTGGTGGTCAAGGGCATGACAGGTTGGGCCTCCAACGATTCACTTCCACCAGATTGGGTCGCCGAGCTCGTCGAACATGCCTTCAATCAGCTGGCCGGACACAAGCGGCGGAGGCGCGAGCAGTTCGGACGCCAACTGCTCGCCTGAATTGGCGGCGGTCGTGCCAACGAACTGTGCCTCGTCGAACCAATTGACAGTGACCTCGACGGCACCGAGCGCTGAGACCTCGTCGACGAAGTTCGATCGCAAGGGCAGATCCCGGTCCACGACGCGACGTCGCAACTCGGCCTGGAAGGCCGCAACGCCAGTCACCATGGCGAACTCGATTGGAACCTGAGCACAGTCGAGGCCCGACAACATGCAAACGGGGAGTGCCAAGGACACGTACCGCCGCGGTCCGAAGTGGACGTCCCAAGGCATGACGGTCCCATTCGGAGCCGTCAGCGGCGGCCCGACAACGCCAAAGACTCCGAACTCATCGCCGTACGGGGCGACGCGAACGCGCTCTCCACGCCGAACGTCGTACGTCGACAGCCGCATACCTGCCGCAATCTATGCCTCGGAGTTGACGACGAAGAAGAAATTGGGGTCAAACGCTGGAGACGAATCCAGTGGATACAGCAGCGCCTCGCCCTCGATCAACCGGGCTTCCACCAGCCCCGAACGACTCTCTGGTTCGGGGCGATTCATCACCGTGACACTAGAGACATCCCGACCGGGATGTCGGCAACCCTTCCGCCTCGTCAACCTGTCATAGGTTTGACGGCCAATCTTGGTGGTCACGGACATGACAGGTTGACGGTTGAGCGGCTGGGAATAGCCCAGACGGCGATATTCGGTGACAGCGTCAGGCTTTGGTGAGGATGACGATGGATCTTGGGGGGACCTTTACTTGCCCACCGTCGCGCTCAACACCTCCAGCGGTCGACAGTGCCGCGCCCCAATCACCCTCTCGCTGCAACTCGAACTGGAGAGGTTCCCACCAGGCGTTGGCCATGACGTAGAGGCCGTTGGCGTGCCAGGCGAGGGATCGGGATTCGTGGCCCTCGTCGAGCTCGGCTCCTACTCCGTGGAACTCGAAGTCCTTCGGCGGGTGGACATTCCGCAGCGCCACCAACGACTTCACGAACTCGGTCAGTTCTGGCTGCGCACCCGCGAGTGACCAGTTGACCCAGGTCAGTTCGCTGTCCACGTTGTACGGGTTGTCGTTGCCCTTCTGCGTGCGTGCGAACTCGTCGCCCATCACCCACATCGGCGTGCCTGCGGAGAGCAGCAGCATCGTGAAGTAGTTCTTCAGCTGTTGCAACCGCAGCGCTGGCCCCGTGTCCCACGAGCGATGGCGGTCGCCAGTGACCAGCGTGAGGTCGTTCAGCGTCAGCCCGTCGTGAGCTGTGAGGAAGTTGAGCGTGCGCGTCGCACCTGAGGAGCCAAGAAGGTCCGGGCTGCCCTGCACTCGTTGCCGAATCGCGCCGACCAGCCCGGGCTCGCCACGCATGAAGCCACGAACGTCGTCGCGGAAACGATCGTTCCACTGCAGCCAGTCGTCCGGCCACAGGGGCGAGCCGACCTGATACGAACCCATGTCCCACGGCTCGGCAATCAGCACTACGCCACGCGCCGCAGCCCACGCGCTGATCATCCGCACCAGCTCGCCGCCGTCACGAGTCAGCAATGATGCAAGGTCGAACCGGAAGCCGTCGATACCCAGGTCCGCGTAGCGACCCAGTGCCTCCAACACCAGCTCGCGCACGTTCGCGTTGGCCGGGTTGACGTCGTTGCCGCATCCGCTGTCGTTGGTGTACTCGCCATCCTCCTGGTGTCGGTAGGCATTCGCATCGTCAAGGCCGCTCAAGCTGTACATCGGCATCGCAGCGTCGCCTTCGCCGGTGTGGTTGAAGACCACGTCCAGCCATACGTGCAGGCCGCGGTCGTGCGCGGCGGCGACCAGTTCCGCAAGCTCCTCCGCCGCACGGGCCGGGTCCGACGCGTACGGGCGATGCACCGCGCCCCACACCAGCGGCATGTAGCCCCAGTAGTTATCGGCCGGGTCGAACGGGTGCACTGGCATCAGCTCGATCACATTGACGCCGAGGCCGGCGACGTGGTCGAGGTGCTCGATGCAGCCGCGAAACGTGCGGCCGAACCCGCGCACATGTAGCTCGTACACAACCGGCTCAGCCGCAAGCGGCGCACCCTGCGGCCGCCGCATCCACGGGTCGCGCACGATGCTGCGCGGCCCGTCGGGCGTCACCTCCATGTCCAGGCACGAGGGGTCGAGCAACGGCGGCCCACCATCGGCCACGATCCAGTACTGGTCGCCGACGGCCGCGGGGACTTCCGCCACCCACGAACCCGCTTCCTGTCGCGCCGCGACCGGGGAAACTTCGGTGGGGCGGTGACAGGAACGCACGAACACGGTCGCCTCACTGGCGGCGGGCGCATGAATTCGGACAGTGCGAAGCGGTTCCATCAAGCACCAGCCTGCCATCCGGCTCTAGCCTTCACCACAATGGCAACGCAGCCCAACACTCCTGTCGATGTAGCGCACGCGCTCAGCCTGCACGGCTACATCCCCGACGACGGCTTAGCCACCTCGGTCTTTCTTGCGATGACGCTGCGCCGGCCGCTGCTGTTGGAGGGCGAAGCGGGCGTTGGCAAAACGGAAGTGGCCAAGGTGCTCAGCCGCTGGACGGGTGGCGACCTGATTCGCCTGCAGTGCTATGAGGGCATCGACGTCACCCAAGCCGTGTACGACTGGGACTACAGCCGCCAGCTGCTGCACCTGCGCGCCGCGGAGGCAACGGGTGAGTCGCTGGGCCTCACTACCAACGCCCTCGAGCAGCAGCTGTACAACGAGCGC
>JAYVVY010000420.1:0-14403 GCA_043786575.1 Ilumatobacteraceae bacterium | reverse complement strand
CGCGGCGGATGCCGGCGGCTCACGACTCATCCTGGTCGGCGATCCCCACCAGCTCCAGTCGATCGAAGCCGGCGGCGTGCTGCGCGGCCTCGAGAAGCGCATGCCGACGATCGGACTCATCGAGAACCGCCGACAACGACACGCCTGGGAACGCACAGCGCTCGCCGACTTGCGAGCCGGCGAGGTGGGTCGTTTCCTCACCGCCTACCAAGCTCACGGTCGCATCCACATCGGCGACACCGCCGACAGCGCCAAGCAGCAACTGATCTCACACTGGTCGACCCAGCTCCGCTTCCGGCGCGACGTCGTGATCCTCGCCCTCCGACGCGACGATGTCACCGACCTCAACCGTCTTGCACGACGAGAGATGCTGAACGGCCAGCGACTCGGCCAGGAGGCGCTCATCGCAGGTGACCGCGAGTTCCGAACCGACGACCGCGTGGTGTGCCTGAGGAACCAGCGAGTGGACGGGTTGCTGAACGGACTCCGAGGCGTGGTTACCGCCCTCGACCCCGATGCACGATCGTTGACCGTCCGTCTGACCGACGGGACCGACCGGGTCGTGCCGACCAGCTACCTCGACGCTGGGCACCTGGACCACGGCTACGCCATGACGATCCACAAGGCCCAAGGCCTCACCGCCGACGAGACCCTCGTTCTGGCCACTGACGACCTCTACAAGGAGGCCGGCTACACCGCGCTCAGCCGCGCTCGCCTCGACACTCGTGTCTATGTCGTCGCCAACGACTTCATCGATGACCCCACCGTGGAACTGGACCACGGAGGCGAGCGTGGGAGCTGGACGCCGGATGCGATCGGGGTCGCGTTGAGTCGCGAGCGGCGGAGCAGCCTGGCTATCGACACGAGAGCTCTGATGCGATAGGCCCATCTACCATCGCGCACCCACCTGTAAGGATGCTTCCTATGACGGACGGCGTTCCAGCTCCAGAGCTTCAGTTCAAGATTGGCTTGAACGTGCTGAACCACCTCGGCCTCAACCTCTACAGCACTATCCCGGCGGTGCTCACCGAGGCGGTGGCCAATGCATGGGACGCAGGCGCTCAGAGAGTCTCGGTCGCGTGGAAGACCGACGACGTCCCCGACCCGGACGACCCAACCGGAGCGACCAAGAAGCAGAGGATTCGCGAGATCACGATCTTCGACGACGGCGTGGGTATGTCTCGCCAGGACGTTATCGATCGATACCTGACGGTTGGCTACGAGCGCCGCAAGGCGACCTCAACCGTCGTGAGCGTCACGAAGCCCGGTAGCCCGCCGATCACCGTGGACAGGCCGGTGATGGGTCGGAAGGGGATCGGCAAGCTATCCCTCTTCTCAATCGCAGCCGAGGTGAAGGTCGAAACGACCGACGGGACGGACAAGTGCGCCTTTCGCATGCGACTTGATGGGATTCAGGAGGCGATCAAGGCCGCCAAGGATGGCGACGCGGGTACCTACCGACCGGAGTCGATCCCGACGGATGGCATCTCCTTCGCTCATGGCACTCGCATAACCCTCACCGAGATGCGCAGGACGATGTATCGCGAGGGCGACGCGCTCAAACGTCAGCTGGCCCGGAGGTTCTCCGTGATCGGTCCGAGACATCTCTTCGAGATCGAGGTTCAGAGCACTCCGCTCACGCCCGCCGACCGGGGCTACTTCCACAAGGTCGAGTATCTCTGGTACTTGTCGCCGGCTGCAGTCCCGCTTAGGCCCGGCGGCTCGCTGACCATTGAGGGGTCCACCTTCGACAAGCTGGCGACTGTGGATGGCAACGTGTGCGCCTTCCATCGCCCCGGCGTGACCCACTGGGGTCGACGTGTGACCGGCTGGATCGGCACCGTTGCACAGCCAAGCGAGCTGAAGGATGCCGACAACCTCAACAGGATCGTCCTGATGGTCCGCGGCCGGGTTGCCCATGAGGATCTGTTGGTGCGTCACAACGACGGCGAGCTCTACACCAAGTACATCGTTGGAGAGCTGCACGCCGACTTCCTTGATGACGACAGCCAAGAGGACATCACCACCAGTAGCCGCCAATCGATCGTAGAGTCCGACGAGAGATTCATCGATGTCGAGGCCTTCCTCAAGACCGAACTGCGGAACATTGCCAACGAGTGGTCGCAGCTGCGAACGTCAGATGGTGTCATCAAGGCGTCGGAAATCCCCGAAGTCAAGGCGTGGCTGCTGACGCTGGGCAAAGACGACAGCCGAAAGGCCAAGTCGTTCCTCGGCAAGATCAACGCACTTGCGCTGACGGACGCCGAGCGGCGACGGCTGTTTCTTCAAGGGGTGATCGCCTTCGAAAGCTTTCGCTACCGGAACAACCTCGACAGCCTTGACGACACCGGGGCCGACAACATTCCGGGTCTTCTTAGCGCCTTCGGTGAAGTCGACGCCGTCGAGGCAATTCTTTACCACCAGATCGTCCAGGGCCGATTGAAGGTGATCGAGACCCTCAAGGCGAAGGTTGACGAGAATGCGCTCGAGACAGTGATCCAGCAGTACCTGTTCGAGCATCTCTGGCTCCTCGATCCTTCGTGGGAACGCGCCACTGAGACGCCCATCCTCGAGCAGGCCGTATCGACGGCCTTTGCCGCCGTCGACAGCAAGCTCAGCGAGGAGGAGCGAAAGGGTCGCCTCGATATCCGCTACCAGAAGGTGAGCGGCATACATGTCGTCGTCGAGTTGAAACGTCCGGATCGGAAGGTGACGGCCGACGAGCTCGCAGCGCAGATCGGTAAGTACACATCTGCGCTTCGAAAGGTGCTGACCGCCGCCGGCCGGCCGACTGAACCCGTCGAGGCCATCTGCCTCGTTGGGAAGCCGATCCATGATCCTGACGACCCGCAGGGTCTCGCAGTGGCAATCCAGACGCTCAAGGCGAAGAACGCCCGACACATGACCTACCTCGACATGCTCGACAGCGCCCAACAGGCGTACACCGAGTTCCTCACCAAGCGCCGCGACCTGCGCCACCTCGACGCCGTGATCCAAGCTCTCGGTGGAATCTGATCCTCGCCCGTTGACCCTGGCGTGGATCGTAGGTGTTGCTCCCGGCCCCGGGCGTTGCTCCCGGGTTGCTCCCGGTTCGGTCGAGTTCCGCTCCACAGAAACATGGTCTGAACAGGCACGACGCGACCGACGGCAACCTGATCTGCGAATCCCTCCCGTTCCGCCATGTGATGTCGCGAGACATCGGAAACGCCTGAACCCTCACCGGGGTTCGGGCGTTTGTCGTTTTGGGGTGTTGCGTGGTGTGTCGGTGGGTTGGTAGGTGTTGGTGGGGTTGAGGGTGAGTTGGCGGAGGATTCCTCCGGTGGCGGCGTGGATGATGCGGATGTCGAGGTCGAGGTCGATGATGAGCATCACGATGGGGGATTTGGTGTGGGTTCGTCCGATGCCGATTTTGTAGAGGTGGCCGTTGTCCTCGACCATCGGATTGCAAGTGATTGCTGGCCGCGTGTTATGTGCGGCCGATCCTTCTGGGTGGTCTACCGGCAATGCGGGGGTGGGCAATCCGTCGGGTTGCAGCAACACTGGAAATTGCTACCGATGGTGGCTTCGTCGGCACGATCTCGTCGGAACTCGCGGTGTCATGCCGTCACCGAGCCAACCCGCGACGCCTGAAATCACGTCGGCGCGCGGCCGCGTCGCCTGATTGTCGATAACCCCAATCCAAGGCTCACGCTCACTGCGCCAACGACCAGCAAGGCGGTGCTGTCGCCGCCGGTGTGCGGAATGACTCCCGGTACAAACCCCGTCGGCTCGACGAACAAGGTGAACCGCTTCACCACATCGGGCAGCGATGGTTGCTGGCCCGGCTGCTGCGCTGCTCGCACGGACACGACAACCGGACCGGGCGAGGACCCGGCTCTGAAACCGGCGACTACCGAACCAGTGAAATCTGTGGTTGCGACGGCGGACTGACCACCGGCGGCGACTTCGCCATGCGTGACAACGAGAATCGTTGCGCTGCCGGATTCGATGATCAGCGAGACCACCAGGTCCGGCACGCCTTGCTCGTTCGTGTCGGCCAAGAACACCCCAACCGGGTCGGGGAAGTTCTGATCTACGGCGAGGTGCTGCCCATCGTTGAACAGGGTCATCTCCGCGACGGCCGCGGCAGCCTCGACGTGGTGCAGTCCCGCCGAGGTTACTCCCGCGAACGGAACGATCACCGCGAGGATGAATCGACCGAGTGGCGCGATCATGACTGCACGTTACAACGTGTCACACGCGTGTAGATCTCTCCCGAAGTCCTAACCAGTGCCATGACCGCGGTCGGAGCGCCGACGCGCAAGTCCGTGCCCCGATCAACAAGCCGAGCTGGTGCTTCCAACAGAATCGGCGGCCTCGACCGTCGCGATAACGTTCACGACCGGCTCCTCCACCGATCACCGTCACCGATGGTCGGATCTCCGACTGGGGAACGGCCGAGCCGGACAGGATTTGTGATTCGATGTTCGGAATCCGGTCATGGCGAACGATGTAGGCGCAATGACGTTGTCGGCCCGTGCAATCGAGAAGACGGAGGCGCTCTCCTTCCTGGAGCACGCGCTGCCGGACGTGTACGGCTACCTGCTGCACCGAACGCGCCAGAAGGCGGCGGCAGAGGACCTCACGTCGGAGACAATGCTTGCGGCGATCCGGGGAATGCCCCGTGGCTCTGGCGATGACCTCTCGGTCGCCTGGCTGATAGGAATCGCCCGACACAAGCTCGTGGATCACTGGCGGCGCGAGGCACGCGAGCGTCGCCACCTCGAACTGCTGTCGGTCGAGCCTTTGGTCGCCCCTGGGGAAACCGCATTCGAACCCGGTCGAGCCTCGGCTGCGCTGGTGGCTCTCAATCCGTCGCAACAAATGGCACTCACACTGCGCTATGTCGATGGTCTGTCCGTGGCTGAGGTCGCGGCCCTGATCGACCGTTCGCTCCATGCCACCGAAACCTTGTTGGTACGCGCTCGCGCCGCGTTCCGCGATCGCTACGCAGAGATGGACCAGGCCGATGTATGACCCGTTCGAGATCCTCAACGCCCCTGATCGCAGGGTCGAGCCCGACGCCGCATTCCGCGCCCAACTGATGGATCAACTGAGTCATGCGTTCAGTGAGGGAGCGACGAAACGGATGGCCATCGATACCGGGGAGGCGGCTGTCGTAGAGGTGGCGGAAGTCCATTCGATGGCTGGGCATCGGCGCCTCCGCTCTTTCACCTTGCTCCTGGCTGCGGCGGCGGGGATCATCGCTCTTGGCTCGGTCGTGATGCTTCGTGAGCGCTGGACAGTCCCAACGCCCGCAAACGCGCCGATTGCGACGACCTCGACAACGGCCCCACCGCCGACGACTCCGCCGATAACGACTCCGCCGACGACTGTGCCGTATGACCCGGTTGGTGACGCGGTGATCGCCCGGTCGATGCTGCTGGAGGCCGAGGAGTACGCGCCGAACTTCTCGCAGATTGACTTCAAGGATGTCGTCCTGGATCGTGCGATCGCTGAGGACGTTCCAGGGTGCGCGGCCTTTCTCGACGCGGTGTTCGAGAGTCCGGATCGGCAGGCCGTCACGAGTTGGCGGAGCTTCTTCTCGCCGCTTCCAGCGATCCTGTCTGAGTACGTGGTTGTGTTCCCGACGGAGAAAGCCGCTGAGGCCATGTTCGACGGCGTGGCCGATCCGACATTCCTGGACGGATGCTTTCAGCCGTACTTCGACCTTCTTGTCGATCGAAACGGGGACTTCTGCTGCGATCCCGACGTAGCCGGCCCACCACCCATTCTCGGTCAGCCGGTCCCGGCGGCGGAGACGTTCGGCGCCGACGACGTGCAGTTCCGGGCCTCGGAAGAGTCCTACACGAACGAAACGGGCGTGCACGGCCCCGAGACCTTCCTGAAGGCCACGGTGAGGGTCGGTCGCGCCATCGTGATCATCGAGGCGATCACCAAGGACGAGTTCGGCAATCCGGTAATCACCGAAGACCGGTTCCACACCGCAATCACCACCACGGTCACCAAAGCTCGCGCTGCGCTCGAGGGCCAAGCCTGACACCCCACATCCACCTGTAGTCACACCACCGACCAAACGGAGGTCACCATGAACCCAACGACCCTGATTCAACGCGCCCCGATTCTGATCGGAGCACTCGCTCTATCTCTCGTCCTCGCCGGTTGCGGCGAAGACAATGCTCCCAGCGGTGCCGCCGTAGGCGGTGTTTCGACGACGGAGGCACAGGTCGCGACAAGCGCGACTCCGGCGTCGACGGACGCGCCGATCTCGACGATCACTCCATCCTCGGCTCCGACGACGACCGAGTGGGTGAACCCGTTCTCCGACTCTGAGATCGCCGAGCGTCTGCTCCTCGACCCGGACGAATACGGCCCCGACTGGCAGCTCTTCCAGAGCTTCAAAGATGTAGTGTTCGATGCCGGGGTCGCAGCCACGATTCAAGACTGCAAGTCGTTTGTCGACTCGGTCTTCAAGAGCGATGACGCGCCGAACGCCTTCAACTGGCGCTGGTTCCACGCACCACCTGGACTTTTTGGCGCCATGAGCCAAGCTGTCATCGTGTTTCCCTCCGAGGAGGCAGCCCAGGCGATGTTCGACGCGACGGTCGACCCGGCGTTCGCAAACACCTGCCTTCCCGCCTATCGAGAAGCTCTCAATGTCACGGGCGATCTGTATTGCTGCGATCCTGCCACCCCGTTCACCCCGGCGCTGTTGGGCGAGCTGATTCCGAGCGTTGACACGATGCACGCTGACGACACCGCGTTCCGCTCATACGAGGAGTACTGGGAGGACAGCACGGGTACGCGCCACGGCCCAGAATCGATGCAGAACGCGACCGTTCGAGTCGGACGGACCGTCACGATCATCGAGACAGTCCTGACAGATGGTTCAGGCACGACAGTGAACACCGAGGAACAGTTCCACCGAGCGATCGGTTCCTACGTCGATCGCGCACGCCACGCATTGGGCGGCGTCGACCACGCATGAGCAGGCGCCCAAGCCCGCGAGGTCTGGGAGGGCAGCCGCTACCGGACGATCGGCGCATCCCTCGCCGCCCGGGCGGCCAAGGAGCTGGAAGACCAGGCCCACATCCCGTCGCGCACGATCACCAAGCTACTGATCGACCTCGACCGTGGCACCGAGAAGCTCGACGACCAGACGGTGCTCGTCATCGACGAGGCCGCGATGGTCGGTACATATCCTGTAGATGGCCGGCCCGCTCGCGCGCTACGGATCGACAGCGTCACCCGCTTGAACGAAGCCGGTCTCATAGGCGTGAATGACGGCTTGTACACGATCGCGCACACCGAGTTTGGCGAGGACGCTGGCGACGTGGGACTTGACGGTACCTTCGGAGAGGTAGAGGTGTGCAGCGATCTCAGCGTTGGACATGCCGGCGGCGATGAGTCTCAGCACCTCGGTTTCACGGTTGGACAGCGATTCGATGGTTCGACGACTGGCGCACCAGCACGACGCTCAGAAAGCTGACGGGCATTCCGCAGCCGGTGTTGTCCATGTACGAGCAGGGCCGCCGCAGCCCAAGCATCGACACCCTCGAACGAATCCTCTCGGTCGGCTCGGAGACGGTTGAGGTGTCCGAGCCATCCCGGCAAAACGACCGGTCGGTATCCAAGACCATCGAGATCCATCGCATCGCGCTAGAGAAGTTCCTCGATGACCCCAAACGTGTGCTGGAGTTCGGACGAAATCGGTTGCACGTTCTCGAACAATCGCTGAGCAAGCGAAGCTCGCCCGCTGCTGAATGAGACGAGATGTCGGCCAAGGCAGACGTCCTTCCTTTCGACAGACGCGCCCGCGCATGAATCAGAAAGGCCAGTTGCCAAGCAGCGTCGACATCAACGCCGATCCAGCGACTGCGGCTGCCTTCGTGACGCCCGAGGCGACCGCATGATGCGCCAGGGCTCTCAACGTGTGGAGATGCCGGCTCACCACAGCCTCGTCAGGCGCATCTGACGTCATCTCGACCGCCAACTGATCGAGCTGTGCTTCGGCGGCTTGTCGCGACCCATAGTCCAACTCGACGAGAGCGGCGCGGTATTGGTCGATAAATGCGAGCACTTCGCCGGCCTGGAAACCCGTGGACGTTGCGGTCTGCTCGATCTTGCCACTGTTGATACCTGTCACGTTCCCACTCGACTGAACCGCTGTCGCTTGAGCGTTGACATTGTTGCTTCCACCGTAGAAGTTGTTCGTGATTTGCGCCGTGGGAGCCAACGGCGCAGGCGAAACCCGGGCGCTGAGGGGGGCAGGCGGAATGTGCTGCGCCGACCCGCCTACGCCTTGGCTGCCGAGGCGACCTGCACGCCACCGGACATACTCCGGATTCAAGTAGAGGGCATAGAGACTCGATCCAAGCCACAGTGCTGCGAGGACCCAATAAGCCCAGGCTGCGCCGCGCACAACAGTCGCTTCCACGACAGAGTCTGGGACACCGGCATCTCGCAACTTCTGGGACTGCTCTGCCGCCTCGAAGAGGCCGCCAGCGGTGGCGGATACGAACGCCGCGGCCGAGCCCAAGCTGGTGACGATGGCCGCCGTCCTGAAACTCTTCGTGCGAACTTGTATGGCAGCCCAGATGAAGGGCACGAACGAGAGCATCCCGAACGTGCAGACGACTGTCCACAACCAGCGATGATCTCCCTTGCGCTTACCCAACTCCGCCCTCCTCGAAGCCGAAACCTTAGCCCAGAACCTTGAGGGCTGTCTCGGCTGTCTGGGCTATCGCTGGCGCACCTTAGGCCTTCTGCCGACATCGGGTCGGCCTCGAAGCGCCGGAGGTCCCCATGCGCTGCTCGTCGGTGCGGCGGCGTTCGCAGTAGCCCCACTCCCGGCGATCTCCAGGCTCCGTCACCCGTCGAGGTCGACGCGGATCGCTTGATGCGAAGTCATGCGACGCCTAGCATTTGTCGGCCGCTTTCGAGGAGGGCTCCATGACTCGCCCACTGCCGTGTCGCATGGTCACACACCGCGTTGCTGGCGTCGTGATCGCGCTGTCGCTGGTCGCCAACAGTTGTGGGAACGCTGAGAACTCCGGCGCGAACGGGTCTGCGGCAGCGTCGCCGGTCCCGGACGAGATGTGTCCTGACGGTCAGGTTCCCCAAGCTGCCGCATACGACCTTGAGGACGGATCGTTTCGGTGGGCGTCATGCACCGAGGGGGACGCGTTTCGAATGGTGCAAGCAGCGACCGACGACGCCGTCTACATGCTCGATAGCTACCGGACGGTCGCTCTCGATCCTGACGACGGCAGTGTCCGCAAGGACGCTCCCGAGGCACCCCCACCCGAGGTGACGGCGGAACCGGGTCAGATCTTTCGGATCCCGGTGGACGGGCTCACGGTGACGGGCGGCCAGGACGACTCCGTCACCGTCTACAACGCGGACGGCACCATGCGGTGGAACCATCCCGGTACATGGGTGTACGACGATGTGTGGGCGATCGACGACGGCGTCGTGTTCGCCATCAGCTACGGCGAGCCGGAGGCCGCCGGCATCTCCTCTCCCGCTCGCCTGATCGCATACGAACTCAAGACTGGTGAGGTCCGGTGGGACCACCTCGGAGATCCGGCGCGTGAAGGTCTCGATCCGTGGACTGCGGAGAACGGACGAGTGTTCACCGTGGGGCAGAACCTGGAGGTTCGTGACACGGGCACAGGCGAGGTGTTGTGGAAGACCTTGTACCCGCGGTCACAGCACCCGAATCTGAGAATGGTCGGGGTCGCCGTGAACGACGACACCGTCTACGTCGGGTTCGCGACTGCATATGGGGAAGGTGATCGATTCACGGCATCGGAGGATGCCCAGCCCGACCCTGTGGTGCCGCGCCTTCCCTCTGAGCCGGCGGTAGGCGACAGGGCGACTCGTGCTGGCCGACCGTGCGGCGTCGCCGCTAGACGCGCTCGTCGAGCTCGCGGATCCTTGACGCCAGCGACTGCATGACCTGTATCGCAAACGTCGGGGTTTCGCCGACCAGGAACAAGAACATGCTTCGCGTGATCACGGCGATTTCGGATCGTTCCAGCGCTACGGCGGTCAACGAACGAGGCGCACTGTCGATGATCGCCATTTCCCCGAACGTGTCGCCTGGCGCAACCCGAGCGAGGACCCGATCGCCACGGCGCAGTTCGATCATGCCCGACACCACACCAAACATCTCGTCGCCGGTGTCGCCTTCTCTGAAGAACACTTCACCCGGCGCCAGTTCGCGCCGATCCTTGGCATTCGCAAAAAGACCATGAAGACGCATCTTTTCAGTCTCCCAAATCGGCGCTCGGACACCGCGCCGCGCCAACAGTGTTCAGCATCCGTTCAGCTGAATTTCACCAACCCTCATCCCCGCCCGGGTGACGGCCGGTCAGCCGACCTCGGCCAGTCGCACGACCTTGTCCACGCGCAGCTTGCCACGGCTGCCGTGGCCAGTGTAAACGCCGCTCGTCGGAGCAACATCGTGGTAGTCGCGACCGATGGCGGTGGTGATGTACCGCAGATCGGCGCGCCGTCGATGGGTCGGATCGATCGCCACAACCACCTGCCGGGCCGGATCAAAAACCTCGGTCCACGCGTGGCTCGCACCGTCGCCCACCAGGTGGCCCGAGACGTAGCGCGAGCAGATTCCGAGGCTCGTACACATCGCGATCATCACGTGAGCCATGTCCTGGCACACGCCGCGACGTAGCCGCCATGCATCGGCTGCGGTGGTGCGCACGGACGTCGCGTCATGGGTGTAGTCGAACGAGGAGTTGATGAGGTCGGAGATCGCGTCGGCGGTCTCGAGTACATCGCAGACCGATCCGAGCGAGCGGGCCGCGTCACGGATCGCAGCGTCGGGGGCGGTGAGCCGCGTCTGGGTCGGAACAGCGGCGCCCCACGGTGCAGGTTGAGCGGACGTCGGATTGCGGACCAGGACCGCCCTCGCGCGGAACTCGATTGTCTGCTCGACGCTCGGCACACTCACATTCACGACGGTGTTGCCGAAACGATCCGCACGCGTGCGGACCCGCTTGTTCCCGTGGGTCCACACGTCGAAGCGATGGGCGACCCGCTGCTGATCGCCGTGGCGTTCGCGGGGCATGACCATCAGTCGTTGGCGAAGGTCCCGCACGGGCACGGTGTATTCGTAGGCAACCGTCTGGTGGATGACGTAGATGGCTCGGCGCGCCCCGACCAGGGCATCGCTGTCGTAGCTGTTCGGCAGCGACTCGAGGAACTCGTCGTGCATGAACTGCTCGACGTCATGTCGCCCCCGCAACGGACCACCTCTTTATTGGGCTGTTGCCCATGTCTGACACCCCTTGGTCGTTCAGCGATGCTCCACCATGTTTCCCCAAGAGCGTGACACAACGATGTCCGGGGAGTGTGGCATCCGAGTGAACAGCTTGTGCCCGGGCTCAGCGGATCAGGCCGCGTCCGGCGCGTCCGGGTCGCGTCGGATCGTTCCAACTCGCTCCCGAGCCGATCTCGGTCCACACCGTCATGCCGACCAATTCGATCTGGCCGAAGGAGGTGACCATCGCCACGTCGGCGGCGTCGCGGCCCCG
This sequence comes from Ilumatobacteraceae bacterium, assembly GCA_043786575.1. Taxonomy (GTDB): domain Bacteria; phylum Actinomycetota; class Acidimicrobiia; order Acidimicrobiales; family Ilumatobacteraceae; genus UBA668. The sequence continues at coordinate 2,845 of JAYVVY010000420.1, read as the reverse complement.
ACCGATCACTACGCGCCCGATCCGGGGCTGGTTGTTCCGCGGATCGAAGGTGAACCATCTGCCATCCAGGAACACCTCCATCCAGGCGCAGAAATCCATCTTTGCGCCCAGATCCGGCACACCGATGTCGGGCAGGTAACCAAAAACGTAACGGGCGGGAATGTTCACTGCCCTGCACAGCGCAATCGCCAGATGCGTGAAGTCGCGACAGACACCAACAGGGCGGTCGAGGACATTGAGCGCCGAGTACTCCGGAGACGAGCTGCCGTACTGGAACTCGGTTCGACCGTGGACCCAGTCACAGATGCTCTGGGCCCGTGCCCAACCGGACCGGATGGAGCCGAACGTTGACCACGCCAGATCGGCGAGACGGTCAGACTCGCAGTATCGACTCGGCATGAGAAAGTACAGGACCTCGTCAGGAAGGTGCTCCGGTGGGGTCAGATCGGCACCCTCGAAGGTTTCGTCACGCTCGTCGCTCACGTTCACCCGAGCCATGAACCGAACGTCGGCGTCGCCAGCGTTGAAGGTGACTCTGCGACAGCGGTTGCCATACGAGTCGACGTAGGTCGATGACGGCGGGAGCGCTGCATTCCCCAGGATCTCGAGCCTCGAATCGACCACCTTCTGGAGGTCGGTCGAGTGAGGTTCGAACAGCATCACGGCATGAGTAGCGACCGGCACACCGAACACAAACGAGCATCCGATGTCGAGGTCCATGCAAACTGGATCCTACCGACGAGTCGCCGGAGGTTCTGGGGGCCGACCAAACGACTCTCTGCGCTTCATAAATCAGGGGTCAGATCACATCAAGTGGAGGTCGTTGTATCCGCGCTGCGTCCTAGGCCTCTGTGTGATCGAAGAGCTTGCCCGACGGCAGCTTTCACGAGGAGGCGTCGTGTCGATCAACCAAGCCACCCGCAACGAGCTGACCCGTCGTGCGGTGATCCGATCCGTCATCACTGCACTGCTGATGACCTTGGTCGCTGTGACTGTGCTCTGGCCGGACTGGATCGAGCGCACCGTCGGGTTGGAGCTGGACGGCGGGAGCGGTGCCGCAGAGTGGCTCGTGACCGGCGGGCTCGGGTTGCTTGCCCTCGCGTCGGCCGGTGGAGCAGGTCTCGCCTGGCGACGCGTCGCGCTGCAACCATGACGACTCGCCCGCTCACCGATCTGGTCAGGACGCTGCTGTCGATCCCCAGCGCGTTCTTCAAGATGCTCAGGGCGATCATCCGGTTGCTGTGCCGGCTCTTTCACCGGCATCCCGAGGCGCCGGACCGCCAGGACAAGGCAGCCAAGACTCGTTGCGTACCGATCACCGACCCGGCGATGCGGACACCGGATCCGCTGGTGTACTCGCAGTACGACCTGATGGCTCGCGGCCTGCCGGTCACATGGGAGAACCCGGACTTCACCATCTACCTCGGTGGCACACAGGTCGGCTCGCATGAACTGTTGCCTGACACGACCTACTTCGTGGATGTACGTGTGTGGAACGCCGCGACCGACTGCCCTGTGGCGCTCATGCCGGTGCATCTGTCGTATCTGGACTTCGGGATGGGGACGGTGAGCGTGCCCGTCGGTACCGAGCTCGTCGACGTCGGTGTTGTCGGGGCACCCAACAATCCGTCGATCGTGCGCTTCACATGGCATACGCCGGCAACGGTCGGCCATTACTGCCTGCAGGCGCTGCTTGATCCTGCGAGCGATCGAAATCGCAAGAACAATCTGGGGCAGCACAACACCGACGTCGTCGAGGCGCACTCGCCAGGTGTGTTCGCGTTCACGCTCCGCAACGACACCGATCGAGCACATCGATACGAGTTCGACGCCGACGCCTATGTGCTGCGCACGCCAGAGTGCGCCGAGCTGGAGAAGTACCGCGACAAACTTGCGCATCACCTCGTCACCACTCCGGTGCCATCTGGCTGGACCGTCGACCTGACGCCTTCGTCGAGCACCCTCGCCCCCGGCGCGGTCGCGTCGATTACTGCGACGGTGAATCCGCCAGCTGCATTCGTCGGTACTCAGCGCATCAACGTTCATGCGTTCTACATCGACGGTCATCTGCGTGTGCTGGCCGGCGGCGTCAGCGTCGATGTCACCAAGAAGCCGATCTGATCACTGGAGGAACGATGACTGGGTACAAGCAATACACCGCATGCACTTCGCCGAGTAGCTGGATGTCCTCTCCCGCTTACATCGCCGTGGCGACGGCGGCGCTTGCCGCTGTACTGACCGTGATGGGCGTGGCCAGCGGGCTGTGCGGGCTGTTCCTTCTGGAAGTCTTCGCCGCGGCCGGTGGCGTCGCCTTCTGCGATTGGTGGCTGAACGTTCGATTGGTCTGCCTTGGCGGCGACGAGAGCTTGATCGGGATGGTGGTCACCGTCGAGGCACCCGACGACAAGTCCTGGCCGGCATCGATGGATAGCGACTACTCGATGAACATGATGGTTTTCCCCACGACACCAGGTGTCGACCAGGCGGGGCTGGTGGCAAGCGTTCCGTACGGCCGCCTCGCCGCAGAGACCGACGGCGTGCGCGACCACGTCGGCTTCTTCCGCGGAGAGAAGGCAACGTCAAACGGGGTCACGACGTGGGTCATGCACGCCGAGTTCGAGGGCGCTGGCATTGCCGACTTTCGCATCGGTCTGATCGTGGCCTATGGCCTGGCCTTCGCGGCGTGGGCCGCCTGCGTTGCAATCCCGCCGCCGTTCGGAATCATCGTCGCCGCCATCCTGGCGCTGCTTGCGTTCCTGGCAGCCCTCTTTGGTTCGCTCTTCGGCGCCGGCGACACGGCGTCGCCCTCCGACGTTGACGGGGCCCCCACCGAAATTCTCCAGCC
>JAYVVY010000419.1:0-4582 GCA_043786575.1 Ilumatobacteraceae bacterium | reverse complement strand
CGAAGCAGCAGACCGTGGTCAAGGACGAATGGTCCAAGACCCCGCGCAACGCGCCGTGCCCCTGTGGCAGCGGCAAGAAGTTCAAGTTGTGCCACGGCGCAACCCTCTAGGGGCCGTATGCGTGACTTCACCGATGAACTGAGAGACCTGCGCCGCCGCCTGGGCGAAGCGGAGGGCTACCTCAAGATCGACGTGGGGCGTTCGCGGCTCGCCGAGCTGGAGATGGAAGTCTCGCGACCCGACCTATGGGACGACCAGGAACTGGCGAAGAAGGTCAACGGCGAGTACGCAAACGTGAAAAGCGACCTCGATACGTTTGATGGCCTCAGCCGCGAACTTGAAGACGCCGAGCTTCTCCACGAGATGGCTCGCGAACTCGACGACGAATCGCAGGAAGTCGACATCGAGAAGGCGGCCACTTCGATTGGCCAGCAATTGCGCCAGCTGGACCTGCGCAGCCTGTTCACCGGCGAGCATGACGAGGCCGACTGCATCGTGCAGATCAACGCCAAGGACGGTGGCGTCGACGCACAGGACTGGGCCGAGATCCTGCTGCGCATGTATGGCCGCTGGGCCGAGGTGCGTGGCTTTGGGATGGAGATCGACGAGATCAGCCCTGCTGCCGAGGCAGGCATCATGTCGGCCGAGTTCACGCTCACCGGGCGCTACGCCTACGGCTTGATGACCGGCGAGCGCGGTACTCACCGTCTGGTGCGCATCAGCCCATTCGACAACCAGGGCCGTCGCCAGACCAGCTTCGCTGCCGTGCAGGTGTGGCCGGTGATGGACGCCCCTGATATCGAGATCAATGAATCCGATATCGAGATGCAGGTGTTCCGAGCCAGCGGTGCCGGCGGCCAGCACATCAACAAGACGTCATCGGCGGTGCGCCTGATCCACCGCCCGACGGGCATGGTGGCCAGCAGTCAAGAAGAGCGCAGCCAGCTGCAGAACCGTGAGAAGGCCCTCAATCGGCTCAAGGCAATGGTTGCTGCCAAGATTGAAGAAGAGCATGATGCCGAATTGGATCGCATTGCCGGCCGTCAGGCGCAAGTCGGATGGGGCAGCCAGATTCGCTCGTACGTCGTTCAGCCGTATCAGATGGTGAAGGACCTGCGCACCGAAGTCGAGACCAGCCAAATTGACGCCGTGCTCGGTGGCGACCTGGACGAGTTCATGGAGGGTTACCTCCGCTGGCGACGCCGGGAGGCAGAATGAGTGGGCTACCGTTGGTTCACTTGCGGGCGGCACGGCGACTGAGTTCACGCGCGGAGATGCGTCAATGATCAAACTTGAGAATGTCACCAAGACCTACAGCCACGATGTGACCGCGTTGCAGAACGCCAACTTCGATATCGCCAAGGGCGAGTTCGTGTTCCTCGTCGGCCCTTCGGGCTCGGGCAAGAGCACCATGCTGCGGCTGATGAACCGTCAGGAGCGGCCCGAAAAGGGCGCCGTCTGGGTGGCCGGCCGCAACATCAACGACATGCCCGACGCCAAGGTGCCGCACCTGCGGCGCAACATTGGCAACATCTTCCAGGATTACAAGCTGCTGGCCAACAAAACGGTGTTCGAGAACGTCGCGTTCGCCCTGGAGGTCATCGGCCGCCCGCGGCACGTCATCCGCCAGCAGGTGCCTGCCGTACTGGACCTTGTGGGCCTCGGCGGCAAGCAAGAGCGTTTCCCCCATCAGTTGTCCGGTGGCGAGCAGCAGCGTGTGTCGATTGCGCGTGCCTTCGTCAATCGGCCGTTGATCCTGCTGGCCGACGAGCCCACCGGCAACCTCGACCCCGCCACTGGCGAGGGCATCATGCGGTTGCTCGACCGAATCAACAAGACCGGCACCACCGTGGTGATGGCCACTCACGACCAGCGGATCGTGAACATGATGCGCAAGCGCGTCATTCAGTTCGACCGCGGCGTTATCGTGCGCGACCAGGCCCGAGGGGTGTACGAATGATCTCCCGTATCCGCTACACGTTCCGCGAGATGTGGGCCAGCCTGTCGCGCAACCTCACGCTCACGGTTGCCGCCGTCATCACCTCAGCAGTGTCGCTGCTGATGGTCGGCGGCTCATTTCTCATCCAGCGTGCGTTCGACAACCAGCTCAAGCTGTGGACCGGTGGCGTGGAGATGATCGTCTACGTCAAGCACGGCGCAGACGATTCGCAAGTCCAGCTGATTGAGGCGGCGCTGCTCAGCCAGGAGTCCGTCGTGGCCGGGGCGACGTATTGTAATGAAGCCTGTTCGCTTGACGTTGCGCGCACCTTGTTCGCCACCGATCCGTCCGCGCTCGAGCAGCTCACCCCGCAGATTCCTTCGTTCTTCAAGGTGAAGCCTGTCGACCAAGGCAGTAGCGAAGTGTTGCGCTCTCTGAAGACCGAGTTCTCTGCGCTCCCCAACGTCACCGACGTGCGGACACCCGACGACGCCGTGGCCACGCTGAGCCGCCTGAAGGACATCATCGGTATTCGCATTCTGGTGGTCTCGGTGGTGCTGTTGTTCGCTTCTGCGCTGCTCATCTGGAACACGATTCGCACGGCCATGTTTGCTCGTCGTCGAGAGATCGAAGTGATGAAGTTGGTGGGTGCCACCAACTGGTTCATTCGATTGCCCTTCATGCTGGAGGGCCTGCTCCAGGGTGTGGTGGGTGGCGGCTTCGCCAGTGCTGTCTTGCTGTTGGCGAATTCGAACTGGACCAGTGGTGTGTCGGGTTTCCCCATCAACTCGGGCCTGCGCGCGTTCGTGGTCACCGACAGCTATCCGTACTGGGTCTGCCTCGGCTTGATAGTTCTGGGCGCGCTGGTTGGTGCCATCGGTTCGGCAACTGCTGCCAGCCGCTTCCTTGATGTGTGAGTTGATTGCCTGCGTCGTTCAGTGAATAGGGTCCAGGCCCATGGATTACACGCAGATCATCTACGAGGTTGCCGATCACATCGCGACTGTCACGCTCAATCGGCCTGACCAGCTGAACGCCTTTACCAACACGATGATGCGTGAGGTGCTTGACGTGTTCGATCGCATTGACGCCGATGATGACGTTCGTGTTGTGATCGTCACGGGCGCCGGCCGAGGGTTCTGTGCCGGTGCGGACCTGTCCGGTGGTGGCGAGACGTTCAGTCGTGGTGGTAGCGACGAGATCCCGGCCGATGTCGGCATTCCGCGCGACGGCGGTGGGCTGGTGTCGCTGCGCATCTTCGACTGTAAGAAGCCGGTGATCGGCGCCATCAATGGTGCAGCTGTCGGAGTCGGCGTGACGATGACGCTTCCGATGGACATTCGCCTGGCTAGCGAGCACGCCAAGTTTGGGTTCGTGTTTGCCCGCCGCGGCATCGTGCCCGAAGCCTGCTCGTCGTGGTTCCTGCCGCGGCTGGTTGGCATCAGTCAGGCAGCGGAGTGGTGCTATTCGGGCCGGGTGTTTCCTGCGGCCGAAGCGTTGGATGGTCGGTTGGTTCGCAGCGTGCACCCGGCGGACGAACTGCTGCCGGCGGCACGCGCAATTGCGACCGAGATTGCGGAGAACACATCGGCCGTCAGCGTTGCGCTGACCCGCCAAATGCTGTGGCGGATGCTGGGCGCCGATCACCCGATGGAGGCGCACAGGGTGGACTCTCGCGGCATCCTCGCCCGCGGTCGCGCCGCCGATGCGCGCGAGGGCGTGGTCAGTTTCCTCGAGAAGCGCGCCCCACAGTTCCCCGACACCGTCAGTGCCGATCTGCCCGACATCTTTCCCCCTCACGAAACTCCAAAGTTTTCGTAAAGCTGCTCACACTCAGTGCCGATCTACTCAACGGCAGCGGGGGGACGGGACCCTCGCTGCCAGAACATCGAGCGGTAGGAGCACGGGGACATGGCAGCAACAATGACAGTGGCACCGGTTACGACTGGGTCGACAGCAACGGCAGTTCGCTTGCGGACAGGCGACGTGATCGAGATTGAGATCGCCGGCGAGATCGCATCAGCAATGGTGCTCTTGGCCAGCGGGGACGCGGTAATCCTCGACGCATGCGACGGCAGTACACCATTCGTGGTGCGTCTGAGCGATCTCGGCGACGTGCGCGTTTTCGATCCTCGCCGCGAATGACCGTCACGATCAGGACTCAGATTCGATCAAGGACTCATACAATTCGGGCATGAGCGATGCTGTCGTCCAATTGCCTGACGTCCCACTGCCTGACGCAACGGAGCCAGACCCGGTCTCGCTATATCAGGCAGCCGGCGGGATGCCGTTCTTCGTCGCTCTGGTCGATGCGTTTTATGCGGGTGTCGTCACCGATGCGGTGTTGTTGCCGCTGTACGCGCTGGACGACATCGAGGGTGCTCGCCACCGATTGACCCTCTTTCTTGCGCAGTACTGGGGCGGGCCCACCACCTACATGGACGAGCGGGGCCACCCGAAGCTGCGTATGCGGCACATGCCATTTCACGTTGGGCCGGCGGAGCGCGATCACTGGCTGCTGCACATGGGTGCTGCCGTTGCTCAGGTGGCTCCGACAGCGGAGATTCACGACACGCTGATGGCCTACTTTGTGCCCTCCGCCGAGCACCTGCGCAACGACACCGGCCTACCGATCAGTAGCGC
>JAYVVY010000418.1:0-1608 GCA_043786575.1 Ilumatobacteraceae bacterium | reverse complement strand
CGAACGGTGCCCCGGTCGACACGACCGACACGGTGACCCCGTCGATGCTGCCGGAGCTCTCTTGGAAGCAGCCGCCCTGGCCGGCGGTGAGCATCGTTGGAAAGTCGCTCCACAACGAGCCACCGGTGACGCCGGACGTGGTCGACAGGGCGCTGCCTGAGTACGTCCACCCAACGAACGAGAGTGCCTCGGGCGCGGCTCCACCGAACGCAGCGCAGAAGTTCGATGTTGCTCCGTCCGCCCAGCAGGCGATGCGGCCGAAGGGGGCGATGAACCCCTGCGATTCGTCGGTGGTTCGATACCCGCCGTACTCATCGACGACGGGAAACTCCAGCGCTTCATCCGTGAGTGCTTCCAACTGGCCGGTGATCCCAGCGGCCACGTCCGTATACGTCATTCCGAAATCGAAGCTGCCGACGCCGTCGCTGCGAAGCGTCAACGGAGCTGCCGCGGGCATGGTGGACGTGGTGGGTGCCTCCGTCGTGGTGGCCGCGCCGGTCGTGGTGGTGGGCGCCTCAGCCGCGATCGTGGTGGTGGACTCAACTGGTGCGGTTGACGAGACAGATGTCTCCACGACGGACGCAGTCGAGGCCTTGTTTGCCGATGAACTGGAGCAGCCGCTGGCCACGAGCACAAGGCCGACGAGCACGCCGATGGTTTCGCGTCGCCAGCGAATGGGCAGTGGTGAGTGATCCTTAAACATAAGCACCTACCTACTCTTACACGGCGCCACCGGTCACGGGTGGGTGGCTGCTCGGGCTGCGGCGCGGCGAACCAGTTCGTTGTAGATGGCCTGCTGCTGCGGCTTGCGTGAGGCCGTGTCCTCCGGGTGCCATTGCGCACCCACGATCCACGTGGCCGTCGGCAGCTCGACTGCCTCCAGCTGGCCGTCGGTAGCCCACCCGCACGCCACCAGCGGGTCGGCGAGGCGTTCAATGCCTTGATGGTGAACCGAGTGGCAGTGCTCCAAATGGTCGGTGCCACACGCCTCGGCAATCAGCGAGCCGGGGGTGAGATCGACGGTGTGTTCGCGCATCCAATGATCGCTGTTACCGATGTCTTGTTGCAGCGTGCCACCGAGCGCCACGTTCAGCACCTGCATGCCGCGGCACAGCGCGAGCATGGGCAGGTCGAGCTCGATGGCTGCGAGGCACACAGCGATATCGAGCTCGTCGTGAATATCGGTGATTCCGTACAGGTTCTCGTCCAACGGCTCCTGGCCATATCGGCGCGGGTCGACGTCGCCGCCACCCGGCAGCAGGACGCCGTCGAAGTGTTGCAGCACCGTGAGTGCATTCGAAGCCAGTTCGTGGATGGGGGGCACCATGACCGGCACGCCACCGGCCCGAGCAACGGCACGCGAGTACGGCTGGCTGCTGCTGTACGCGTCGCGCTTGCCCTCGTCGGAGAAGGTCAGCACCCGTGCGCAAAGGGCGATCAGTGGCGGTGGTTGACTCATGAGTCCCCAGTCTGGCCGACCGGCCCGGGCTGTCCGCTACTCTCGATCGGCGTGTCATCGATGCTTACGCTCCGCAACCCCGCCACCGAAGAAGTCATCCACGAGATGCCCCACGCAACTGTGGAGGATGTCGATGCCGCGGTCGCGCG
>JAYVVY010000417.1:0-5209 GCA_043786575.1 Ilumatobacteraceae bacterium | reverse complement strand
GCAGCAGAACCTCGGTATCGATGACTTGCTCGAGCAGCTTGCCGCCGTCGCAGAAGTCGAAGAGCTGACGGCGAACCCCACCGGTCGCGCCAAGGGCGTTGTGCTGGAAGCCAAGCTCGACATTGGTCGTGGCCCCGTTGCCACCATCCTCGTCGACAAGGGCGAGCTGAAGGTCGGCGACCCCATCGTTGCCGGCGCAGCCTGGGGCCGAGTTCGCGCCATGATCAACGACAAGGGCGAGCAGGTGAAGACTGCTGGCCCCAGCACTCCGGTGCAGGTGCTTGGTCTGCAGAGCGTCCCGAATGCCGGTGACGAGTTCCGTTCTGCGCTCACCGAGAAGACGGCCCGTACCGTTGGTGAGGCTCGCGAGCAGCGCTACCGCCTGAAGGCGCAGCGCGGCGATGCCCGCCTCAGCACCGGCGTGAAGCTGGAAGACATCTTCAACTCCATCCAGGCCGGCGAAGTCGCCACCCTCAACATCGTGTTGAAGGCCGATGTGCAGGGCTCGTTGGAAGCAGTCACCGAATCGTTGCGCCGCTTGGAGCGCGAAGAAGTGAAGCTGGCGTTTGTGCACCGCGCGGTTGGTGCCATCTCGGAGAACGACATCAGCTTGGCGGCAACCACCAATGCCACGCTGATCGGTTTCAACGTGCGCCCGGACCGCAAGGCCCGCGACCTGGCTGCCTCTGAGGGTGTAGAGATTCGTACCTACGAAATCATCTACAAGCTCCTGGAAGACATCGAGCGGGCCATGGTCGGCATGCTCGCCCCCGAGTACGAGGAAGTGGTCACCGGCGAAGCCGAGGTCCGCGAAGTATTCCGTGTACCACGCATTGGCGGTATCGCCGGTTGCATGGTGCGCAGCGGGGCCATCACTCGCGGCTCGAAGGTGCGCTTCCTGCGCGACGGCACGATCATCTGGAAGGGCGCCATCACGTCGCTCAAGCGCTTCAAGGACGATGCACGCGAGGTCCGCGAGGGCTTCGAGTGCGGTATCGGCCTCAGCGACTTCCAGGATCTCAAGCCTGGCGACCTCATCGAGACGTTCGAAGAACGCGAAATCGCTCGGGTCTAACGACCCCACGAGTGAACATGCAAGGCCGGTCGGTAGCGTCACGCTATGGCTGATCTCGAATTCTTCTTCGATCCGGTGTGTCCCTGGGCGTGGATCACATCCCGCTGGGTCAGCGAGGTGCAGCAGCAGCGCGACTACGACGTCACTTGGCGTTTCATCTCACTGAAGATGATCAACCAGGACCGCACAGAGGCTTGGTACACGCCTGAGTACCGGGCTGGTCATATGGCTGGTCTGTACTCTCACCGCGTGTGTGACGAGGTCCGTCTGCGCCACACCAATGCCGATGTGGGCGCGCTCTACACGGCCTTGGGTACTGCCATCCACCTCCACAAGCGTCGTGACGAGATCACCGCCGATCCGGTCGCGTTCATGACCGAGATGTTGGCGGAGTGCGGTCTGCCCACGGAGTACGCCGCGCACGCGCTCGACGAGTCCCACGATGCGTACGTCGCATCCGAGACCGAATTGGCATTCGCCCGCACGGGCAAGGATGTCGGCACACCGATCATCACGTTCCATCCTGGCGCGGACGATGAGGCGAGCTTCTTCGGGCCGGTGATCTCCACGATTCCTCGCGGCGAAGAAGCCACCAAATTGTGGGACGCGATCGAGACCATCGCCACCGCCAGCGGAATGGCTGAACTGAAGCGATCGAATCGGGCGACCCCCAACTTCGAGTAAGGCAGCTGCCAATTGCAGCCGGTCCTTTGCGGCACGGTCGGTAGGGTGGGGGTTGTGAGCAAGCCCCGCCGTCCGTCGGCCCCCACCACCCATCGCTACCCTCGTTCTGCGCGGCTCAGCACCTCGCTGCAAGAGGTGATCGCCGACGAACTCACGCGTATCGACGACGAGCGTTTGTCGCTGGTCACCATCACTGCGATCGACGTCGACCCGGAGATGAACCGCGCAATCGTGTATTTCGACTCGCTGATGGGCGAGGAAGGCGATGCCGACATACTCGACGCACTGTCGGACCATCGGGTCCGTATCCAGGGCTCGGTGGCGCGCCAGTTGCGCTCAAAGAAGACGCCGATTCTCTCGTTCAAGGCTGATGATTCCATTCGCGCCGCTGAACGCATCGAGCGCATCCTGCACGACAAGGCCACGCTGCCCGAGCGACCGCAGTCGCTTGCCGTTGAGCGAGTAGTCGAGCCAGAAGCAGACGCCGAACCCGAAGCCTGATGGCACGTCGCAAGCCGGCCAACATCCACGGATTGGCCGTCGTTGATAAACCGGCCGGTGTCACAAGCCACGACGTGGTCGCCATGTTGCGGCGACGCTTCGGTGAGCGTCAGGTGGGCCACGCCGGCACGCTCGACCCCGATGCCACTGGCGTGTTGTTGGTTGGGGTGGGCAAGTCCACTCGGTTGCTGCGCTTCCTGACCGACTTGGGCAAGACGTACACCGGTGAGGTCGTGTTCGGCACCAGTACCGACACGCTGGACTCGGCTGGCAAGGTGACCGGAACGTTTGAGATGAGTGCGCTCACGCCGGCATTGGTGCAGGCCATAGTGACCGACCATCTCACCGGCCACATCATGCAGGTGCCGCCGATGGTGAGTGCGTTGAAGATCGACGGCAAGCGGCTGCACGAGTTGGCGCGCGAAGGCATCGAGGTCGAGCGTCAGGCACGGCCGGTTACTGTCAGCCGTTTCGAAGTCGCCCCAACCGACGATCCGCTGGTCTACACCGTCGAGGTGCAGTGCTCGAAGGGCACCTACATCCGCACGTTGGCGGATGACCTTGGTCGGCTGTGCGGCGGAGGTGCACATCTACGCAACCTGCGTCGCACGGCCGTGGGTAGTTTCTCCGCCGCGGAGGCTGTCGGCCCTGATCACGTGGAATTGCTGTCGTTGCCCCAGGCGATGCGCGACTATCCGCAGGTGACCATCAATGCTGAGGCGGCGGTGCTGGTCGGAAACGGTCGGCTGTTGGATCGGGAGCGGGCAGGTTTCGAAGGCGACGGGCCATGGGCAGTGCTGGGGCCCGACGGCCAGCTGCTGGCGATGTACGAGGCACGCGACGCCGTCGAGGCCAAGCCGGCTGTAGTCCTCGCCCAGTAGTACGTGAGTAGGGTTACGCCATGATTCGTCGAGCAGCAGTTGTGGTCTTAGCGATCGGCGGGTTGTTGAGCGCGTGTGGCGACGACAGCAGCAGTTCATCGTCAGGTGCGTCTGGCACCCTGGCCGATGGCTCGGAGGTGGCCGATTCGCCGGCGCCAGTGCCCACTGACGGTGCGTCAGCCACGCCTGGGGCTGGTATCGATTGTGCGGCAGTGAACGACGCTCTCGGCTACGCAATTGTCAATATTCAGATTGTTTCTCAGTTGGGCAATCAACCCGACGTGACTCAGTGGATGACGGGTGTGGGCACGATGTCCGATTTCGGGAATCAGCTCGACGTCCTTGCGACATTGGAGCCCTACGACGACGGTGTCGCCGACGCGATTGCGTTTTACGGGGGCGCAAACGAGATCGCACAGCGTGGCTTTGCCGGTGACACGACTGCAGCTGCCGAACTGGTCACTTTCATCGGGCCTGACCTCACCGATACGCTCTCGAAAAAGGTCGCATTCGGCATTGCCGCAGACGCAGCCGGCTGCTGATCCCGCCACCCGCCGGTGTCACTGGTTTGCAACGGTCGCAGCGTTCGTTGTCACTGGTTTGCAAGGTCGAAGCCTCACGCTGAGGGCTGGTTAGAACGAACGTCGTTCTGACCTGCACTGGGAGGTGTGACATGAAGAGCAACATTCGGCGATTCAACCGAATCGCGACGCTCCTGGGAGTGATCGCAGTGTTCGGAGTCGGAGGACTGAGTTCACCCGCAAGCGCTGGTGATGGCGCCAAGGTAGAGGGAGTGCAGACGCCAGCTGGGCCTGACGTCTACACGATGTCTGGCGACCTTGTCGGCGTGTGGTACACGACGAGCTTCAATCTTGGCATCACAACGTCGTCAGGGGTGGTGACCGGGACGGGCACCGAACGGTTCGTCGGCTGCTACAACGCCGACGGCGATGCAGTTTGCGATCCAGGGGAACCTTTTGGTGAAATCTTCTTTTCGTTCCGTTATTCGGGTCGCTATGACCTCGCCACGTTGACGATCCTTCACGGTCGTTGTCAACATCCGGTCACCGGTGGGTCCGGCGACTTTGCGGCCGTGTCCGGTCAGATGACCTTTCACGACGACCCGTCGGGATGCTCGTTCTACAAGGGCCAGCTGGATTGGTAAATGCCTCGGCGTCCGGGCGAATTGTTCGCCCGGACGCTCGGCGTGTGAGATGGAATAGGGTTCGCGACCGATGGCCACACAGTTCAAGGTGTTGGGTTCGCTGGAAGCCTTCGTCGACGGACGGGCGTGCAACCTTGGGGGCGCACAGCAGCGACGGCTCTTGACGTTGCTGCTGATCGATGCGGCGAGTGTTGTTTCTCTCGACCGGCTGGTCGAGGTGCAACTGCCCGACGACTGCGACAACAACGCTGCACGGTCGACCTTGCGCACCTATGTGTCGCGGCTGCGATCGGCAATCGGGGATCAGCGGGTGCTCACGAGGGCACATGGATACTCGCTCTCCATGGTCGACATCGAGGTTGACTCCATTGAGTTTGAGTCACTCATTCGGCGGGCTCGTGGTGGTTCAGCGCTTGAAGGGCTTGCAGCGTACGACGAGGCGCTTGCACTGTGGAGTGGGCCCGCGTACGCAGAGTTTGCGGGTGAGTGGTGGGCACTACCAGCGGCGGCCAGACTGGACGAGCTGCGCCTCGTCGCGCACGAGGAACGCATCGACACGCTGCTCACCCTCGGACGAGATAACCACGCGGTGGTCGACCTGCAGCAGTTACTCAACGCCAATCCCCAACGTGAGCGCTTCGCGGCGCAGCTAATGGCGGCGCTCTATCGAACCGGCCGACAGGCCGAAGCACAGCGCGTGTACCACTCGTTTCGCGCGGCGCTGATCGAAGGCACCGGGCTCGACCCATCGGCGTCGTTGACTGATCTCGACCGTGCGATTGGGCAGGGCGTCGAGGTGGTTGGTGTTGGAGACCAACGCAATCGAGGGTATGTACTTCACGAGTTGATTGGGCGCGGCGGATACGGCGACGTGTACCGGTCGACGCAGCCGGGTCTCCACCG
>JAYVVY010000416.1:0-4098 GCA_043786575.1 Ilumatobacteraceae bacterium | reverse complement strand
TACGAAGGCGCGTGGGGTTACGTGCGTGGCTACTTCACTTGGCTCTGGCAGTTTGTGCAGGGGCCGGACCAGTGGCCACGCAGTATCAAGGGACGCGCCGAAGTGTGGCCGCCGTTGCGCTATTCCATCTTCAACACTTTGCGCCTCGCCGGCATCGCCTCTCTCATCGGCATTCCGATGGGTCTTGGCATCGGCATTCTCGCCGCTCGCAAGCCCGGTAGCTGGTTCGACAGTGGCGCCAACACCACGGCTTTCTTCGCTGGGGCCGTGCCGCCGTTCGTGTCCGCTGTCGTGCTGCAGTTGATCTTCGCCGTCAAGCTCGGGTGGCTGCCGGTGGGTGGTGTCTACCCGCCAGGTCACGAGGGCTTCGATCTGGTGCTGATGATCAAGCACCTGATTCTCCCGGTGTCGGTGGTCGTGATTCAGACGGTCGCCGGCTACAGCCGCTACATGCGTGCTTCGCTGCTCGACGTGAAGTCTTCCGACTTCGTGCGCACGGCGCGGGCGAAGGGCCTCTCCGAGCGCACTGTGCTGTTCCGCCATGGCGTACGCAACGCGATGATCCCCATCGTCACTGTGCTGGCGCTCGACATCGGTGCGCTCATCGGTGGCCTGATCATCACCGAGAAGATCTTCAACTACCCGGGCATGGGTGTGTTCTTCATCAACGCTTCGGGTAAGGGCGACTTCCCGCAGCTGATGCCGTACATGGTGATTATCGTCACCTCCATCCTGCTGTTCAACCTCATCGCCGACGTGACCTACGCCTTTCTTGATCCGAGGATCCGACTTGACTGACGACACAGCTCCCGCAGTTGACACCGCGGAGGAAATTGACGCGCGCGAGGCGCTCAACGTCAAAGCGCTCTCGCCGTTTCAGATGGCTCGCAAGCGCTACTTCCACCACAAGGGCGCGGCCGCCTCCACCGTCATCATGGCGATTTTGCTGATCATCGTGATCTTCGCCCCATTCACTTCCCGCTACGGCATCAACGAGCAAGTGCTCGACATCAGCGAAGGCAAGAACCAGTACCTGTCGCCTCGATCGATTGCGTGGTTTGGCACCGACCAGATCGGCCGCGACCTGTTCAGCCGCCTCATTTGGGGTGTGCGCACGTCGCTGTTCATTGGTGTGGCCTCGGCAGTCCTGGCGGTCATCATCGGTACCGCCGTCGGCGCCGTCGCCGGCCTGCGCGGCGGCTGGTTTGACGACATCATGATGCGGGTGACCGACCTGTTTCTGGCATTCCCGTTCATCGTGATCATCATCATCATGCGGGCGTTCCTTGGGGCAGTGCCGTGGATCACCGGCATCATCGGCGACGTGTCGTCCATCCGGTTCATCATTGCGTTGTTTGCCATCTTCGGTTGGATGGGAGTTGCGCGACTTGTTCGTGGTCAGGTCTTGGCGTTGAAGGAACGTGAGTTCATCGAGGCTGCGCGAGCCGTTGGTGCGTCCAACACGCGCATTGTCATGTCCCACCTGCTGCCCAACTCCGTGGGCCCCATCCTGATCGCGTTGACGCTGTCGGTCATTGGGGCAATTGTCGGTGAGTCGACGCTTTCGTTCTTCGGTCTCGGGCCGCAACCCGGCGCCGAGGCGGTGTCGCTGGGCCAGCTGGTCGAGCTGTCTGCAGAGGGTGCCAAGCAGGGAAACTGGTGGATGGTGGTGTTCCCCTGTGGAGCGCTCGTCTTGTTGGCCATTTGCATCAACTTCATCGGTGACGGATTGCGCGATGCAGTAGACGCCAAGATGGACATCGGGGGCTGACAGTGGTCGCATCTTTGCTCTCCCTGAAAGACCTACGGGTCACCTTTCAAACAATGAACGGTCAGGTCTCCGCAGTTCGTGGCGTCGACCTCGACGTCGCCCCTGGCGAGATGGTCGGTGTGGTCGGTGAGAGCGGGTCGGGTAAGTCCGTCACGTTCCTCGGCATCATGGGCCTGCTGCCCAACTCGGCCATCATCACCGGCTCGGCCACCGTCGACGGTGTCGAGCTGGTTGGCGCTGAGAACAAGACCATGCGTGCCGTTCGCGGCAAGAAGATCGCAATGATCTTCCAGGACCCGCTGTCGGCTCTCAACCCGGTATACCGGGTGGGTGATCAGATCGTGGAGATGATCCAGTCACACCAGCACCTGTCGAAGGACGCGGCTCGCAGTCGGGCGGTCGAGCTGCTGGACATCGTGGGGATCCCGCAGCCCAAGCAGCGCTCGCGGCAATACCCGCACGAGTTCTCCGGAGGCATGCGCCAGCGAGTGATGATCGCGATGGCTATCTCCAACGACCCCGACGTGTTGATTGCCGACGAGCCCACGACGGCGCTCGACGTGACAGTGCAGGCACAGATTCTGGAAGTGATACAGCGCATCCAGAACGAGATGAACAAGGCCGTGGTGATGATCACTCACGACCTGGGCGTCATCGCTCGTGTGGCCGACCGTGTGCAGGTGATGTACGCCGGTCGTGTTGTCGAGCGTGCCGGTGTCGACGATCTATTCGTCCACCCGACGCATCCGTACTCGGAGGGCTTGCTCAACTCGCTGCCGCGTGTTGGCCAAACCCGTCTGCAGCCGATTCCAGGCCGCCCGCCGAACATGCTTCGGCCGCCCGATGGTTGCGCGTTCAGCGCCCGCTGCGAGTACAGCATCGACAAGTGCCTCGTTGGTCTGCCCGAGCTGGCGCTCTCCGGTCCATCAATGAGTGCGTGCGTTCGCGCCAACGAGCTGACCCTTGGAGTAAAGGCATGACTGAGCCGATTCTGGAAGTCACCGAACTGGTGAAGGAGTTCTCGGTCAGCGGTTCGCGAGGGCTGCGCAAGACCAAAGCCATCGTTCACGCGGTGTCGGGTGTGTCGTTCTCAGTCATGCCGGGCCAGACCCTGGGGCTGGTAGGGGAGAGCGGCAGTGGTAAGACCACTGTTGGCCGCACTGTGCTGCGCCTGGCCGAGCCCACCTCTGGCTCCATCAAGTTCAAGGGTCAAGAGATCGTCGGACTCGACCGTGGTGAGATGCGCAAGTTGCGCAAGGAAATGCAGATCGTGTTCCAGGATCCGCAGGCGTCGCTGGACCCGCGCCTGACGGTTGGTTCGGCCATTGCCGAGCCGCTGCGCATTCAGAGGATCAAGGGCAACCACACCGAGCGGGTGCAAGAGCTGCTCGAACTGGTGGGCCTCGCTCCCGACCATGCGCAGCGCTTCCCGCATGAGTTCTCCGGTGGCCAGCGCCAGCGTATCGGTATCGCTCGCGCATTGGCGCTGAACCCGTCGCTGGTGGTGCTCGACGAGCCGGTGTCGGCCCTCGACGTGAGCGTGCAGGGTGCCGTCGTCAACCTGCTCGACGACCTGCAGGACCGTCTCGGTCTCAGCTACCTGTTCATTGCCCACGACCTGTCGGTGGTGCGCCACATCAGTGATGTGATGGCCGTGATGTACCTCGGCAAGATCATGGAGGTCGGGCCGTCCGAGGAGATCTACACCGCCGCGGCCCATCCGTACACGCAGGCGCTTTTGTCAGCCGTGCCGGAGCCGGACCCGCAGCTGGAGCGCACACGTCAGCGGATCATGTTGCAGGGCGACCCGCCCAGCCCCATCGACCCGCCCACCGGCTGCCGGTTCCGTACCCGCTGTCCGATTGCGCAGGACATCTGCTCGATGGAAGAGCCGGCGCTGATTGATCGTGGCTTTGGCCATCCTGTTGCCTGCCACTTTCCCTCGCTCACGTCGGTTGGCGTGTCGAGCGCCGCCCTCTGACCGATAGCCTTTCGAACCGTGCGCGATTTCATCACATACCTCTCCATCATCGTCAACGTGTTGTCGTTGGCTGGCATGGTTGCCGGTGTGCTCATGCACAGCGGTCGTGGCGGCGGCCTCAGCGACATGTTCGGCGGCGTCGGCTCGACGGCACTGGGCAGCCCCGCTGCCGAGCGCAACCTCACTCGCATCACCACAATTTTTGGCATCCTCTGGATCGGCACAATCATCGCGCTGAGCTTCCTGTTGACCTGAGTTTCCTGTTGGTGTGATTACCCCGCTGCGATAGCCTCGTAGCGCACCACGTCGAAGTGGCGGAATAGGCAGACGCGCCAGCTTGAGGGGC
>JAYVVY010000415.1:0-2328 GCA_043786575.1 Ilumatobacteraceae bacterium | reverse complement strand
GGCGACGTTCGTCGACGCGCTGAACCCGTGAGCGAGATACAGCGAGGCGAACGCGATCAGTGATGCACCGACGACCGCGACCACAACCGGACTCGAACCCGCCAGCAGCGCCGGCAACACGAAACCGACGAGGACAGCGACGCTGACTGCCAAGCCGGCCAAGGCACCAACACCCCGCCAGCGCCCGAAGGCGACGACCACGATCGCGAACAGAACTGCCAGAACCCACAGCGCACTCGTGCGCTCATAGTCGGCGAAATTGTAGATGGTGGTTCCATCCGACAGTCGGGTCGCCATGAGCACCAGGTCGTCACCCACCTCGGGTTGCTTTCCCTTACCGGTCGTGATGCCGAACTCAAGATTCGTCCGTTCACCATCGGCCTGACCACCCACCAGCTGCACTGTCAGCACTCGGCATTCGACCAGATCACTGACGGCGGTGCCAGTACACGGCTGAACCGCCGCGGCGACCACGTACCCCTTGACGGTCGGGTCGGCTGCGTTGCTGTCGCTGTGAGAACCGGACGGCCACACAACGGCAAGGCCGACAACAGTGAGCAGTGCCCAGGTCGCGACCGCAATCCACAGTGAACGCTCGATCCGTGCCGGCGGCGTCCACGACGGCTCGCCGTGCCCATGATGATGGCTGTGTCCAGCCGTCACGCGCGGACCTCATCGGGTTGCCGTTGCGGTTTCAGCGCGGTCACTTCGATTTCGATCTTCATCGCTGGGTTGGCCAGGCCGACCACCATCATCGTGGCCGCAGGGCGGGCGTCGGCGAAGTACGCACGAAGCACCGGCCAGCACGGTTCGAAGTCGTCGGCGTTGGGTAGGAGGTAGTGCACCCGGACCACGTCGGCCGCACAGGAGCCTGCCCGCTGCAGCGCATCGTCGATGTTGGCGAGCGTTTGCCTGGCCTGCTCCACCACGTCATCACTGATGGTCATCATCGAGTAGTCGTAGCCCGTCGTGCCCGCGACGAACACCCATCGCCCGTCAACCACCGCCCGCGAGTACCCAATCTGCTCCTCAAAAACGCTGCCCTGCGAGATGAACGTACGACTCATCCGCCAAGTCTTTCACCGCAAAGTACTCTGTTACACCCTTTTGCGATGATGCTCGTATGGCCCCAAGCACCGACACCACCCAGGCCCCCCAGCAGCTGGCGCTGCTCTCGCCGGGCGACACTCCATCCCACGATCTTCCACTTCAGTTCCGTCTCGATTCGCGCACCCGCCAGAGCGGGCTCGCCCACATCGCCGCCATCAAGGCGCAGCTCGCAGAGCGCGCCGCCGCCCGCCAGGCCGACGCCACACCTGCGCCCGCTCGGCGAGCTGCTTAAGGTCCGGCGGTCGGCGCCAGCGCCGTCACTGCATCCCAGTGCTTCAGATCTGGGTCCAGCGGCAAAAGAGCCAGCGAGGTGGTCGTCACGCCGTTGTCGAAGTAGCGCTGGATCGTGGCTCGGCAGTGCTCCGGCGAGCCGTGGACGATCAGGTCGTCCACCACTTCGTCGGGAATTGCGGCCAAGGCTGCCTTGCGGTCGCCGGCCTTCCATGCATCCCACATTCCCTGCAACTGCGGGCCACGGCCCAGCCACTCTTGAAAGGCGGCATACACGGGCACGTTCATGTAGGCGGCGATGGCGAAACGGGCGCCCGCACGCACCACGTCGGCGTTGTCACTGGGGCACACGAAGATACGAGCCACCACTTCCTTCTCCACGCCGCCAGCCGCGTCGTTGATCACCTTCACCACCTGCGGCACGTCGTCGGCGCCGAGCCAGTTGATGATGGCGCCGTCGCCCTCGCGGGCGGCTAGGCGCAGCATGCCCTCGCGCAGCCCGGCCACCAGGATCGGCGGGGTCTGCTCGGGGCGCACGCCGAGACGAAAGCCGTTGACCTCGAAGGTGTCGTAGCTTTTCGACACCTTCTCGCCGCTGAGCGCGTCGCGCAGGAAGCGCACCACATCGCGCACCTTCTTGTATGGCTCGACGAACGGCACGCCGTTCCAGCGCTCCACGATCACGTTGCTGCTGCTGCCGATACCGATGGCAAACCGGCCGGGTGCGGCGTCGGCCAGCGAAGCGACGCTCTGCGCGAAGCATGCTGGCGAGCGCGTGTACGCGGGGATGATGGCGGTGCCCAGGCGCAAGCGCGGCTCCCAAGCCGCAGCCATGGCGAGCGGGGTGAAGCCATCGGCGCCGTCGCTCTCGGCCGACCAGATGTCGGTGTAGCCCATGTCGGCCAGCTCACCCAGCTTTTCGCGATGGCTGTGCAGCGGGCCGGGCAACGGCACGGTCATTCCTGGTCGAATTGGCAAGCTCATGCG
>JAYVVY010000414.1:0-5351 GCA_043786575.1 Ilumatobacteraceae bacterium | reverse complement strand
GTGCGCGACATGCTCATCGTGTTGTCGGGGTCCGGAGCGTCCCATGACCGACGGATGCGAACCTTGCCGTTCCCCGTAAGTCCACGTTGGGCGAGCGCCGTCTGCAGTGCCGATCTGTCGAAGTGGCCGTAGATGAGTACTCGAGTGTCCAGCGTGGCGCCCAACAAGTCCGCCTGCTGCGAGCTGATGAGGAGCTCGGTGCCCCCAATGTCGCTGTCCGGCGCGACCAACCCGATGGTGAACGTGACGGTGCCCCCACCGGCGGTCATCAGATCGATGGTGTCGCCGGCGAGAGCACCCCGAAGCCCCGCCGACGTCTGCCCCATCACCACGGTTCCCTGACTGATCGGCGCCGAGATGGTTCGGCCGATGATGCCGCCGAGCGCCTGGAGTGGAAGTGCCGTCATCGACATCGGGAACGCCCAGCCCGACCCGCTGGACTGTTGGATCACCGCAGGACCGCGCCGAACCGCCGTCATTCCTGTGCTGAAACCGCGGCCGGTAACCGCCGCTGCACCGACATCCGTGGCCGCTGCGAGCGCAGCATCACGAATTGGGGCAGTGAGCTCGCCGGTTTGGTACACCGACACCGCATCGCCGAGGGCCGTGATGTAGGCCGCTGGCACAACCGCTGCTGCGGAGCCTTGAATCGACAGGACTGGCGCGTCGGCGGGCGCAGAGAGCGATTGCCCCAGCAGCACGCCGACCACCATCACTGCAGCTGCTCCAAGTTGGCGACGCGGCATCGAAACATCCTCCTGAGACCACTTACGCCCGACGAAGAAGCTATCACCAGCGGGCTCGCTGGCGCCCTGCAGCGGTGCGTCGCCAGGGAATCGATCGCTCAATGGGTCGGCGCAGCGAGTACCGTCAAAGGACTGTGAGCAGCGACGACACCCTTCATCGAGCACCCGGTCAGGAACCATCCGATACCGAAGAACCCGCCACCGACGCCATCGGGAGCGGGCTGGTCGCCGAGAAGGCCAAACGGCTGGCGAAGCTGGACGAAATGCGGGCGTCGGGCACCAACCCCTACCCGTACCGGTTCGACCGCAGCAGCACGCTCGCCGAGCTCCGCGCGCAACACGGCAGCCTGGAGGCGGGAACCGAGACCGAGGTTGAAGTGGCTATTGCCGGGCGCATCATGCTGATGCGCGATTCGGGCAAGCTGATCTTCGCAACGGTTCGCGACCGCGACGACGAGGTACAGCTCTTCGTCTCCAAGGCCGTCATCGGCGACGGACCGTTTGAAGCGCTGCGCGCCCTTGATCTTGGCGACTGGGTCGGGGTCCACGGCACGGTGATGACCACCCGCAAGGGTGAGCTCTCGGTGAAGGTACAACGGTTCGAACTACTGTCCAAGGCGGTCCGTCCGCTGCCCGACAAGTGGCATGGCCTCACCGATACCGATACCCGTTTCCGTCAGCGTTACGCAGACCTGATCGTGAACGAGGATGCGCGACGCAACTTCCGCATTCGCCATGAGATCATCGCCAGCTTTCGCCGCACGTTGCACGGCCGCCGCTACATCGAGGTGGAGACACCCGTGCTGCACATGGAGGCCGGCGGCGCCCACGCCCGGCCCTTCGTCACGCACCACAACACGCTCGACATGCAGCTGTACCTCCGCATTGCCCTGGAACTGCACCTCAAACGCCTCATCGTTGGTGGCATGGAGCGCGTCTTCGAAATCGGGCGTATCTTTCGCAACGAGGGCATGAGCACCCGCCACAACCCCGAGTTCACGATGATGGAGCTCTACCAGGCGTACGGCGACTACCGGGAAATGATCGAGATCACCGAAGCGCTCATCACTCAGGCTGCCATCGATGCCACCGGCACGTCCGTGGTCAACGTGTTCGGGCCCAACGAGACCATGCTGGAAGTCGACCTTGCGCAACCATGGCGGCAGGCACGGATGATCGATCTCATCGAGGAAGCCATCGGCGTTGCGGTGCACCCGTCGCAACCAGTGGAAGAGCTGCGCGAGCTCGCGACGAAGCACGGCGTCTCGTGCGCGCCACGGTGGGGTTCCGGCAAGATCATTGAGGAACTGTTCGAAGCAACCGCGGAAAACAAGCTGATCGCGCCCACATTTGTTACCGGGCACCCCGTCGAGATCTCGCCGTTGGCGCGTGTGGATCGCAATGATCCGCACCTCACCGAACGGTTCGAGTTGTTCATCGGCGGTCGCGAAATCGCCAATGGCTACAGCGAGCTCAATGACCCGGTCGAGCAGCGCCGGCGGTTTGAGGACGAGCAGACGGCGAAGGACTTGGGCGATGACGAGGCCGCAACAGCAATCGACGAGGACTACCTGCGCGCGTTGGAGTACGGGCTGCCCCCCACGGGCGGTCTTGGGATCGGCATGGACCGCGTGGCGATGCTGATCGCCGGGGTGAACAGCATCAAGGAAGTCATCCTGTTCCCCACACTGCGCCCCGAAGTGTTCTCAGCGCACGACTTCGAGGAGAAGCAATGACTGCAGCCTGGGGCCGAGGCCTCGCCACCATCGCCGACAATGGCACCGTGCTGGACACCTGGTTCCGCGAACTGGGTGTGGGCGACGAACCCGAGCCGGAGAAGTTCGAGGCGTACACGACGGCGCAGCGACGCGACGACGTGCGCCGCGTCAACGTTCGCGCTGTGCAGGTGAACATTGATACGGACGCCCCACCGACCGCTGCCAGTGACGTGTACCTGCGACTACATCTGCTCTCGCACCGCCTGATGGTGCCGCGCACCATCAACCTCGAGGGCATCTTCGGTCTGCTCGCCAACGTCGCCTGGACCAACCTCGGCCCGGCACCCGTCGAGGGCATCGAGGAGCTGCGCTGGCGAGTGCGCCACGACGGCGGAGTGCTGTGCGTGCACGGCGTCGACAAGTTTCCTCGAATGACCGATTACGTGGTTCCCAGCGGCGTCCGCATTGCCGACGCTGACCGGGTGCGTCTGGGGGCTCACCTGGCGGTTGGCACGACGGTGATGCACGAAGGGTTCGTCAACTTCAACGCGGGCACACTGGGCACCTCGATGGTCGAGGGTCGTATCGGCCAGGGCATTCTCGTCGGCGACGGCAGCGACATCGGCGGCGGCGCCAGCATCATCGGCACGCTGTCGGGCGGCGGCAAGGAACAAGTCACTATTGGTGAGCGCTGCCTGCTGGGCGCAGAGGCCGGCATCGGCATCAGCCTGGGTGACGAGTGCGTGGTCGAGGCCGGCCTGTACGTCACCGCCGGCACCCTGGTGGCCGTACACGGCGCCGACGGCGTCGAGGTTGTCAAGGCGCGCCAGCTCAGCGGCAAGGGCGGCCTGCTGTACCGTCGCAACAGCCAGTCCGGCGCGGTCGAGGCACTCCCCCGCAGCGCCAAGTGGGACGGCCTGAACGCCGCCCTCCACGCCAACTAGGAACCGCCCTATGGCTCGCGCTCGCAGCCTTGGATGTGGTCGTTGACCATGCCCATTGCTTGCATGAACGCGTACATCGTGGTGGGGCCGACGAAGCTCCAGCCGCGCCTCTTCAGATCCTTCGACATCGCAACGGACTCGGGACACGTTGCGGAGAACTCGCTGTCGACCGCCAGGCGCGTGCTGCGAGCGGGGCGATACTGCGACACGTAGGCATAGAGCGATCCGAACTCCTCGCGCAGCGTCAGCGCACGACCGGCGTTGTTGATGGTGCTCTGAATCTTGCCGCGGTGACGCACGATGCCTGCATCGCCCAATAACCGCGCCACATCACCCTCGTCGTAGGCCGCGACTGTCTCGAGGTCGAAGTCGGCGAATGCGGCCCGGAAGTTCTCGCGCTTGCGCAAGATCGTCAGCCACGACAGGCCCGACTGAAAGCCCTCCAGGCAGAACTTCTCGAACAGACGCACGTCGCCGGTGACCTCGTGACCCCACTCATCGTCGTGGTACTGGACGTACATCGGGTCGTCGCCGCACCACCAGCACCTGGTCACGCCATCGATACCCACGCGCAGCCGCTCACCAGTCATGGGGCAAAGATAACTGCGACCGCGCCGGCTGCGCTCGACATGGCGAGCGGTGGCCCCATCGGCAATGATCACCGGCGTGATTCACCACTACCTCGCCGCCCGTGCGGAACTCGATGCCCCCGGTTCACCCTTCGCCACAACCACTGAAGTAGTTCGTGGGGTACCGCTGAAGGTGTTCGCCGCCAGCCCGCCCAACATGCGCGTGCTGTGGGAGGGGTCCGCCGTACACGGCCCGAAGGACTACCTGGTCTACGAGGACGAGCGTTACACGTACGACGAGGTACACGCGCAGGTCCGCAAGCTGGCCGCACACCTCGTCGCCAATGGCGTGCACCCCGGCAGCCGGGTGGCCATTGCCATGCGCAACTACTCGGAATGGGTGGTGGCGTATTGGGCCAGTGTGTGCGTGGGGGCCGCTGCCGTGGGCATGAACGCCTGGTGGACGGCGCCGGAGATGGAGTACGCACTCAACGACAGCGAGCCCATCGTGCTCATTGCCGATGACGAGCGGCTGGAGCGCCTGAGCCACATGCCGGCGCAGCGCCCGATGCACATCATCTCGGTGCGCACCGACC
Source organism: Ilumatobacteraceae bacterium (assembly GCA_043786575.1). Classification (GTDB taxonomy): domain Bacteria; phylum Actinomycetota; class Acidimicrobiia; order Acidimicrobiales; family Ilumatobacteraceae; genus UBA668. Next base: position 778 of record JAYVVY010000414.1, on the reverse strand, counting down.
GCAGTGCTCCCGGTGGCGTCACGACCTGGGCTGCAGTGATGGCCGCCGACGACCCGGGCACGCTGCCCGAAGTTGCCATCGACCCGGACGACGATGCGACCATCTTCTACACCTCGGGCACCACCGGCTTCCCGAAGGGTGCCCAGCTGACCCACCGCGGCTCGGTGCACAACATTTTCAACATCATCGCGATGGGGGCCACCACCAACCTGGCCGAGGCAAAGGCCATCGCCGCCGGCGACGTGCCAGCGCCTGACAACGTGCCAGCCGCACCCGCACAACCGGTATTCATGGCACCGACCCCGCTCTTCCACGTCACCGCGTGCAACTGTCTGCTGCATCCGGCAACCATCACCGGCGGCCGCGTGGTACTCACCTACAAGTGGGACCCAGGCCGAGCGCTGGAGCTGATCGAGCGTGAGGGTGTCACCAACTTCAGTGGCGTGCCAACAATGAGCCGCGAGCTACTGATGCACCCCGATTGGGAAACTCGCAACACGTCCACATTGGCCGGCATGGGTGGCGGCGGCGCTGCGCTGCAGCCCGACCTGGTCGGCAAGATTGCCGGCGCACTGAAGAACGGCCAACCGTCCACCGGCTACGGCATGACCGAAACGTGCGGCATCATCACCGCCAACTCGTCGCGCTGGTTCGTCGCCAAGCCAGCCTCGTGCGGGCCGGTTGTGCCGACACTGGAGGCCAAGCTCGTTGACGAGGACGGCAACGATTTGCCAGTGCACGCCTCCACGCGGGGCGTGCTGTGTGTCCGCGGCGCCAT
>JAYVVY010000413.1:0-3959 GCA_043786575.1 Ilumatobacteraceae bacterium | reverse complement strand
TGTCGATGTGCTGGCTGCGCAGGTCAAGCGCGCCTCAGAGCTGATTGGCTTCTGCCGCGATCGCATCGGCAATGCACGCCTGCAGATCGAGCAGGTCGTGGCCGAACTGGGCACCGACGAGTGATCGCGATCGCGGTGCCCTGCCCGAAATTCGACAGCGCTGCGTCCGCAGCGGTGAGAGATTGACACCATGACGCTTGACCGAACGGCTCTCGAGTTTCGTCGCACCCAACCCGACGAACGGCGCGCCGCTGCCGACGTCTTCCGTACGGCGTTGCTCTTTCCGCCTTCGTCCGACGAGGACTGGGCAAAGCCGCATCTCGTCGCATCGTGGGCCGACGCTTTGTCCATCTCCGCCTGGGATGGCGTGCAGTGCGTCGGTCACGCCGCGGCATTCCCGTTCGTCACCGCGGTGCCCGGCGGCGCTCGGCTGGCCACGGCCGGTGTGTCTCGCGTCGGTGTGCGCCAAACACATACCCGCCGCGGTGTGCTCACCACCTTGATGCATCAGATGTTGCGCGATGCAGCAGATGCCGGCATGGTGATTGCCAGCCTGCGCGCCAGCGAGGCGGTCATCTACGAACGCTTCGGCTTCGGCGTCGCCGGTGAAGCCTGGCAGATCGAGATCGACCGTCGAGCGGGTGCTCGCGTTGTCGTACCCGTCGCGGCCGGCTCCATCCGCATCCTTGAACGCGCCGACACGCTGGCCACCATCGCCGCACTACACCAGCGCGTCGGGTTCGACAGGCCGGGTGCGATTGGGCGCCCGATGTGGATGCACGAGCGTTACCTGGAGGACGCGCTCGGCATGGAGAAAGCTGCATTCGTCATCGTGCACACCAACACCGACGGTGTCGACGACGGTTGGGCGCAGTACACGGTGGACTGGCTGGAGTCGTCCGTCGAGCATCTCGGTGGTAAATGCGACGTGGCCGACGTGTGGGGGGCTAACCCGGCCGTCGAGCTGGCGCTGTGGAAGTTCATTCTCGAACTCGACCTCATCGACGTCGTGCATGCCAGTGACCGACCACTCGACGACGCGGTCCGCTTCGGGCTCAGGAACCAGCGGCAATATCTCTCCAAGCTACGCCATGACGAGCAGTGGCTGCGCCTGCTCGACGTCGACGCGGCCCTGTCCGCACGCACCTTCAGCCCCACCCGGGCAACGGTGACCATTGCCATCACCGACCCGCTCTTCGGGGCCAACAACGGCACCTGGCAGGTCTCGTCTGTTGGCGCGCAACGGAGCAAGGTTGGCCCCGACAAGGCCGACTTGGTCACCACTATCAACGGTATTTCCGCGGCCTACCTTGGCGGCACCGCCTGGCACGACCTGTGGGTTGCCGGGGTGGTGCAACAGGAACGCTCGGGTGCTCTTGCCGAGGCCGACCTGCTGTTCGCCAGTCGGCCCTTGCCGCGCTGCGGCAGCTTCTTTTAGTGGCGGCGGCGTAACCTGCCACTGTGACGTCGCCGGCCGCACCGCCCACCCTCGGGATCATTGCCGCCCGCGTCGAGCAGCGGTTACGCGAGTTCCTCGAGCCCGAACACGCCCGCTGGGCAGCGTTCGATGCAGACCTGGCCGAGCCGATGGCAGAGATTGGCCGCCTGGTGTTGGTCGGTGGCAAGCGGCTGCGTCCCGCCTTCTGCCACTGGGGCTACGTCGCCGCCGGTGGCGACCCCAGCGATGCGATGGTGACCAACGCGGGCGCAGCCTTCGAGCTGATGCACGCCTTCGCGCTGTTTCACGACGACGTCATGGACGACGCAGCCAGCCGCCGCGGCAATCCGACGACTCATACCGTCTTCGCGCAACACCACCGCGACAACGGGTGGGCAGGTGAGGCCCGCCGGTTTGGTGAAGGCGTCGCAATCCTCGTTGGTGACCTCGCATTCGTCTACGGCGACATGCTGATGGCCGATGCCGGCCGCGAAGCGTGGGCCATTTGGAACGAGCTGCGCATCGAGCTCAATGTTGGGCAGGTACTCGACATCATCGGCAGTGTGCGCAACGAACGCGGCCGTCTCAAGGCCGAGCAGATCTGCCGCTACAAGAGCGGTAAGTACACCATCGAACGCCCGCTGCATCTCGGTGCCGTGATGGCCGCGCCGCAGCGAGCTGCCGAGCTGCTGCCGGAACTCAGCGCCTTTGGGTTGCCGCTGGGTGATGCGTTCCAAATGCGCGACGACGTGATGGGTGCGTTCGGCGACACGGCCGTCACGGGCAAGCCGGTGGGAGGCGATCTGCGCGAGGGCAAGCCGACGCCGCTCATGGCGCGGGCGGTCGAGGCGGCCTCGGGGGCGCAGGCAGTGGTCTTGGCCCTGGTCGGGAACAGCGACCTCACCGACGCAGATGTGGAGCGCGTCCAGCAGGTCATCGTCGACACCGGTGCGCTAGCCGATCTGGAGCAGACGATTGCGCGCCTCACGATTCAGGCAGTGACTGCGATCGAAGTTGCCGACATCGCACCCGAAGCCCGCGACGAACTGGTAGCGCTCGCCGCCTACGTCAGCCAACGCACCATCTGAACGGATACTACGGCGTGTAGAGGGCGAGGGCTTCGGCGACTGTGCAGGTCGCGACGCCGACTTCGCCAGCGACCGCTGCCAGCCATGGTGGGCGAACGACAGCAGTGACTGCGATCGGCTCGGTGAGGCCACTGTGTTCCAGCGCCAGTCGAACGAAAAGGCTGGCGTAGTCCGGTGGGCGCAGGTCGCGCGAGAGATCGATCAGCGCGTTTGGATCCGGTGCCCCATATGGCGGGTCGACCGAGTGAAAACTGGTGGAGGTGGGGCCGGTGGCGCCGCCCCACAAACCCGGGCCATCGCACAGCACCGCTCCACGCACCAGCTGCGGCCGGGCGCCAGCAATCATCAGCGCTACGTACGCGCCCAGCCCGCGACCGACAACCGTGGACGGGCCGAGGTGGGCAAGCGCGATGTCGGTGTCGGCCAACATCGTCTCGGCGGAATAGCCGCCGCCCATTGGCACGGTGGTGGCACCGTGGCCGGTGAAATCAAGCCCGTAGACGGGACCCGGCCACGGCTTCGTCCACGCAGGTGCGAGCTCAGGCGTCTGTTCGCCAAGCCCGTGCAGCAACAGCAGCGGCTGCCCCACGCCGTCGCGCAGCAGGTGCAGCGCAAGTTGGATCTTGTTGTGGGTGAGAAAGACGGTGCTCACTCAGCCATGCTCCAGAAAGTCGAGAATCATTTCAGCGACCAGCGCCGGTGCCTCGATGTGGACAAAGTGACCGTGGTCGTCCAGCACTTCCAGCCGTCCGCCCGGTGGGAGATGTGAATGAATCTGATTGGGCAACGTGCCCCACCCCATTGGCTCCTGCTGCCCGGCGAGCACGCCGAGAAACGGCATTCCCAGACCCGGTATGCGAGTGGCCGTCCACTCCGGGCGCCACGGCCCGAAGCCGCCCATCCGCATCGAGGCATCCAGCTTCCAGCGCCAGCCGTCGGCATCTTCACGCCCGCCAACGGTGACGAGATACCGCAGCCATTCAATTGGCAAGCGCGGGTTCATGCGCGCCCGCCGTTGGGCAAGTTCCTCCAGCGTGCCCGACTTGCGCATGGCGGTGGAAGTGGTTCGCCGATGGTCGAGCCAGCCGGCGATGTCGCCGGCCATCATCCGGCTGCGCTCGTGGTCAGCCAGATCGCTCATCGGCCGCTTGGAAGGCAGGCCATCAAGGTTGACGAGGTGACTGAATCGGAAGGGTTGGGCATCGGCAAGCTGGATCATCAGCGCGCCGCCCTTGCTGTGCCCGATGACGGGCGCCGGCTTGGAGGTGATGCGGCTCATCACTCCGATCGCGTCGCGAATGTCGGCGTCCCAGCCGTAGAGCGCGGCGTGCTCGCTGTCGCCGTGACCGCGCTGGTCCCACGCAATGGCGCGCCAGCCGGCGGCCGCCAGGCGCGGTGCAAACTCGTCGTAGGTGCGGGCAAAGTCGAAGCCG
>JAYVVY010000412.1:0-7082 GCA_043786575.1 Ilumatobacteraceae bacterium | reverse complement strand
CTTCGTCCACCGCGCACATCGCGGCCACGGTTGGGCCGGAACCACTGAGCCACGCGGCCCACGCACCCAGGGCGAGGGCTGCGTCGAGCGCCGCTCTGGAAGGCGCCGCCGCAGCCAATCGGGCGTCTTGGTGCACACGGTCCTTTGTGGCCTCGCGCAGTACGTCCACGTCGCCGGCGGCGATGGCCGCGACCAGTAGTGCGGTGTGCCCAATGTTGAACACGACATCGGCCATCGCCACCGCCGCGTGCATCTTTCCGCGCGACTCGTCGGTCGACGTTGCGAACGATGGCACCCACATCACCATCGCCGGGTCGAACGACATGGGCACACGAACTGCCCGACCACCAGCGGTTGCAACAATGCCGCCGTACAGCGAAGCCGCCACATTGTCAGCATGACCCTCCAGCTTCGTCGCCATGTGCAGTAGCTCGGGAAGTGCGCAGTGCAGCGCATCCTGGTCTGCGCCGTGGCGCTGCGAATGCGCGGCAACCAGGCCGCCAACACGTAGTGCACCGCTGAAGCCCATGCCGCGGCCCACGGGAATTGGTGAGCGAACCCACAGTGGCCCCTGCCCGCCGTGCAGCCGAAAGGCGATAGTTGCCGGGTGGTGTTCGTCGGCGGCGACGGACCCTGGTGGCGGTTCGCCCGCAGCGACCTCGGCATGCAACGTCAGGGCCATACCCAACGCGTCGAAGCCAGGACCCATGTTCGCCGACGATGCCGGTACACGCACGATCATCAGTGACCGAACTCCTCAGCGGCCTGCTGCGAGATCTCGACAAATCGAGCGAGTGTCGCGGCGGCAGCGCCGCTGTCGATGGCCTCGCAGGCCACCACCAGACCGGCCTCGATGGAACCGGCAACGCCAGCAACCACCAACGCTGCGGCGGCGTTGAGCACCACGATGTTGCGATGGGCGCCGTGTTGGCCGCCCATCACACGGCGCACAACGTCCGCGTTGACGGCCGGGCTGCCGCCAACCAACTCGTCCATGATCGCGGGCGCCAGGCCTAGTGCGACTGGGTCGACCGTAAAGCTGCGAACGGTGTCGTCGTCCAATGCGAGCACCGTCGACGTGCCGGTGGTGGTCAGCTCGTCGAGGCCATTGCCGTGCACCACCCACACCCGGTGAGCGCCGTGGAGCCGCAGCGACGCGAGCATTCGTTCAGCAACTCCAGGGTTGGCAACGCCGATCAGCTGACGCTTCACTCGCCCGGGATTGGCCATTGGCCCCAGCATGTTGAAGACGGTGGGAATGCCAATCTCCCGGCGGCTGGGCGCGGCGAAGCGAAAAGCCGGGTGGTAGCGCGGGGCCAGGCAAAAGCCAATGCCGGCCTCCTCGACGCAGCGCACCACCCCCGCCGGGGAGAGCTCGACCGCGACGCCCAGTTCCTCCAGCACATCGGCGGTGCCGCACTGCGAGCTGGCGGCGCGGGCGCCGTGCTTACACACCGGCACACCGGCACCCGCCGTCACGATGGCCGCCATCGTGCTGACGTTGATGCTGTGGCTGCGGTCGCCGCCGGTGCCGACAATGTCGACGGCGGATGCCTGCAACTCGGGCGACAGCGGCACCAAAGTGGCCGCCTCCAATACCGCGTCGAGCAGACCAGAGATCTCCTCAGGCGACTCGCCCTTCGCCTTCAGCGCGACCACAAACCCAATCAGCTGAGCAGCGGTTGCCTCACCCGCAAGGATGGTGGACATCGCCGCACGAGCATGCGATGCGGGAAGATCGCGCCGTTCCAACAGCTCGGTCAGGAGCGCGGGCCAACCGCCAAGTTCGTCGATTTGACTCATAGAACTTGAGGCTAGTGATGCTGCTAGGCGGTGCGACGTCGTTGCCGGATCATCCGCCGACGCTCGCGTTCGGTGGCGCCACCCCAGACGCCAGCCTTCTCGCGAACCTGCAAGGAGTACTCCAAGCAAGCGACACGCACGCCACAATCTGCGCACACCGCCTTTGCCTCAAGTGCTTCGTCCTCGTCGTCCGGGTAGAAGACGCTGGGCTCCAAACCCCTGCATGCCCCTAGCTGACGCCACATGATCTCTTTGGCCGACACGAAAATGCCCCCACTGTCGTTGACTGACAAGGCGAACCCCTCGCCAGCGGCATTGAATCTAGGTTCAGTGGCGGGTCCAGCGCCAGACCCTCTTTGTGTCATTTCTGCGCGCTTCACCGCGCCGCAGCGATGTCGGTGAGTGTCAGCGTGCGCGACCTCGTCACGCTTCGCCTTCCTCGGCGATGCCGTACGCGCGGGCGATCACCTGCAGCGGGTGCTGCGGCACTTCGCCGGTCTGCTCGGTAATGGCCGTGTTGGCGAGATGGCAGTCACCTGCAACCACGTCGCCGCCGGCCCGCCGGATCTCGTCGCCAAGCTTGCCAGCGATCGGAATGCTGATGTCAGTGTTCTCTGCGCGAAGCCCCCACATGCCGTCGATGCCGCTGCACTGTTGCACCAGCTTGACCTTGGTACCGGTCAGCATCATCAGATCGCGACTCTTCAGCCCGATGTTCTGTGCCTTGAGGTGACAGGGGGTGTGGTAGGTGACGGTGTTCGGCACGAAGCCGGTGAAGTCCGTGTCCAAGGACGTGCCCTCTGCCTTGTGTACCCGAATCAGGTACTCCGCTGCGTCGTACGTGTGCGCTGCCACCAGCTCTGCGTCGCTGCCACCCACGTAGTCGATGTAGTCCTTCTTCAGGATGTATCCGCAGGTGGGTTGCGGCACCACGATGTCGTGGCCCTTGCGCACGGTCTTCGCCAGCGCCGCAACGTTCTTCTGGGCGACCTTGGTGAACTCCTTCACGTCGCCACTATGCAGCCATGGGGCACCGCAGCAGCCCGCACCTTCGGCCAACGAACACTCGATGCCGTTGCGTTCGTATACCTTCACCAAGTCGTGCCCAATTGGCGGTTGCTGATACTCCACGAGGCAGGTGGGGAAGATGGCGACCCTGCCCTGCCGCTTCGCAATACGTACCTTCGGACGTTTCTTGAACCAGGTGCTGAATCGTTGACGCGCGTACGGCGGCAGCAGGCGCACCGCGGAGACTCCGGTGGCGGCCTGCATCACCTTCCGCATCACACCGCCGGGTTTGGCGCCGATCACCTTGTTGGCCAGCGGCGCGGAGACGGTGGCCGCCTTGCCCAGAAGGTCGGTGTGGCCCATCACCGCGTCGGTGGTGCGGTCGCGTAGCGAGACCTGGTCGTTGGCGTGGCGCATGGCGTCGGTGCGCAGCATCAAGCGCGGGAAGTCAAGCGCCCACTCGTGCAGGGCGGGGGTGTAGGGGCAGTTGACGTAGCAGAGCTTGCATTGGAAGCACTGGTCGACCACCTGGTCCTGCTGCGCGGGGGTCAGGCGGCCGGCGTCTTGGTCGTCGTGACGGTCGATCATCTCGAACAGCGTCGGGAACGACGTGCAGAACTTGAAGCACAGGCGGCATCCGTGGCACAGGTCGAAGACTCGAGTCAGTTCGTTGCGAACGTCGGCTTCATCGCTGTACTGCGGGTGCTTCGGGTCGTAAATGGTGGTCATTGCAGCGCGCTCAGCAATCAGGTCAGTTGAGGACACATGTTGCCACGCGGATGGCATGCACCTTTCGCTTGGTGCATCGGTGGTCAGAGCGCTTCTGCCGACTCGAAGTTGTCCTCGGTGTCGCCAATCGGCTCGCCCGTTGTCTCCGTAAGATGAAGGTGATGAGCGCCGCACCCTTCCAACGCAGTCTCATGCTGGCCCGCCTTGAGCAGGAAGAGTTCGACGTCGTGATTGTTGGCGCCGGCATTACCGGCGTCGGAGCGGCGCTCGATGCTGCCTCTCGCGGCCTACGCACAGCCCTCATTGAGCGCGATGATTTCGCCTCCGGCACCTCGTCGAAGAGCTCGAAGTTGGTGCACGGTGGCTTGCGTTATCTGAAAGACGACCCGCGCCTGGTGTACGAGGCGCTGCACGAGCGCCAACGTCTCCGCAGGAACGCACCGCACCTGGTCAGTGTGATGCCGTTCATGATTCCCATCCTCACCAAGAACGGTGTCGTCTCGCGCAAGATCGCGCGGGCGATGGGTTCGATGATGTGGATGTACGACCTCACCGGCGGGTGGCGCATCGGCAAGTTCCACAAGCGTCTGCGGGCACCGGCCGCACTGGCCCACCTGCCCACGATGGCGAAGGACCGGCTGGCCTCTGCGTACCTGTACTACGACGCCGCCGCCGATGATGCACGCCTGGTGCTCACGATTGCGCGCACGGCTGCGGCGCACGGTGCGGCTGTCGCCAACCGGTGCTCGCTGGTCGAGGTCACAAAGGGTGCGGACGGCAAGGCCTGTGGTGCTGTCATCGAGGCCGACGGCCGCCGATTCGCTGTGCGGGCGAAGGTAGTGGTCAACGCTGCCGGCGTGTGGGCCGACGATGTTCGCGCCCTCGACGAAGGCACCCATCCGGACTCCATTCGCCCCGCCAAGGGCGTGCACATCACTCTCCCGTGGGAGAAGGTGCGCAATGACATCGCTGTGGTTATCCCCGTACCGAAGGACAAGCGCAGCCTGTTTGTCGTGCCGTGGGGCCCGCTCGCTGACGGAACTTTCGAACACTGCTATGTGGGCACCACCGACACCGATTACGACGGGCCATTGGTGGACCCGCAGTGCACCAAAGACGACATCGACTACGTGTTACGTGCGCTCAACGCCAGCATCACCAGTGGCGTCACGGCCGGCGACATCACCGGCGTATGGGCCGGGTTGCGGCCGCTCGTGAAGGCCGCCGATTCTGGCCGCACCGCCGATCTGTCCCGTCACCACGCGCTGCACACGAGCAGCGGCGGCGTGATCAGCATCACCGGCGGCAAGCTGACGACATACCGTGAGATGGCGCAAGACACCATCGACGTGGTGGTTGGGCAGCTGGGGATGAAGGCCAGGTGTCGCACTCGTTCGCTGCCATTTGTAGGGGCGAAGGGTTTCCGCGAGCAGCCTGCTGGCAGCGCTGCTGGCCACCTTGCGCACCGTTATGGGTCGATGACTGCCGATGTGCAGGCACTGATTTCGGCAGATCCCACCCTTGGCCAGCCGTTGGTCCAGGGGCTGCCCTACTTACGCGCCGAGGCTGTCTATGCGGCCCGCGAAGAGATGGCCCTCTCGGTGGACGATGTGCTCACCCGCCGCACTCGTGCGCGACTCCTGGATCGTGCTGCTGCGCTGGCAGCGGCACCCGCCACCGCAGCACTGCTGGCCACCGAGCTTGGGTGGGACGACGAAGAGACGGCCCGCCAACTCGCTCACTTCACCGCCCAATGCGCGGCGGAAGTAGACGCTGCCGCCGCCAGCAGAGCCAGCAACGCGGAGGCCACCAAATGACGCAACCGACATCGCCGATCGAGCTCACCGGCAGCGCTTCGCGCTTCGCCGAGCCCGCCTCGCTGCCGCACAGTTTTGCCACCCAACTCGCCGAATTGTGCGCCACCGTCACCGATGTCGCCGCAACGGCGGAGGCCAGCCGCGATTGGTGGCCGCTGGCCATGCATTGGTCGCTCGCCGGCCAGGTACCCCAGCGCGCCGCGGTGATCGCACGACCTGCCACCACCGCCGAGGTAGCCGCCGTGCTCATGCTGTGTAATCGAGCGGGTGTACCGGTCACACCCGCAGGTGGCCGCAGTGGCGTGCTGGGCGCGTCTGTACCGCTCTTTGGTGGCGTGCTGCTTGACCTGACGGCGATGCAGGGCATCGTGTCGGTCGACGCAATCTCGGGCGTCGTGGAAGTGCTGCCCGGCACCTTCGGTCCATATCTGGAAGCGGAGCTGCGCAGCACACACGGCCTCACCATCGGCCACTTCCCGCAAAGCTTCGACATCGCCACAGTTGGCGGCTGGGTGGCGTGCCGTGGGGCGGGCCAGTACAGCACCCGCTACGGAAAGATCGAGCAGATGGTCGTTGGCCTGGAGGTCGTGCTGGCGGATGGCACCGTGGCACGCACGGGTTGCTTCCCGGCCAGCGCGCAAGGCCCAGACCTTGCCCAGCTGTTCATCGGCAGCGAAGGCACCCTGGGCGTCATCACCAGGGTGTGGCTGAAGGCCCATCCCGTGCCGCCTGAAGAACGTCGCGCGGCCTTCGCGTTCGATACCTTCGAGGCCGGTCTTGACGCCTGCCGTCGGATACTTCGCCGGGGCGCCACGCCTGCGGTACTGCGGCTGTACGACGCCGCCGAGAGCCAGCGCGGCCAGGGCGGCGACGGCAAATACTGCGTGCTGCTGGTGCTCGACGAGGGCGATCGGGGTTTGATCGAGGCAACCATGGGTGTCGTTGCCCAGGAGTGCGCCGCTGCTGCTCCCCTGCCGGTCGAACTGGTGGAGAAGTGGATGCACCACCGCAACGACACCAGCGCGCTGCAGGCGCTCACCCGCAAAGGCTTCGTTGTCGACACGCTGGAGATTGCCGCACCGTGGGCCGCACTGACCGACATTTTTCGAGAGGTGCCGTTGGCGATGTTGGGGGTGCCACATGCGCGGGCGGCCACGTGCCATCTCTCGCACAGCTATCTCGATGGTGCGTGTCTCTACTTCACCTTCGCTGCCACTCCTCCGGCCGACCAGATTGAGGCCACGTACGTCGCACTGTGGGACGCCGGCCAGCGAGCAGTGCTTGACCACGGCGGCAACCTGTCGCACCACCACGGTGTGGGCCTCAACCGTGCCCGCTTCGTGCCGCGGGCGTTGGGCAGCGCGTTGCCAATTCTGCAGTCGCTGAAGAACGCATTGGATCCGAACGGCATCATGAATCCCGGCAAGATGGGCCTGACGACATCATTCGGTACCGTGAGTTGGCCATGAGCACCATCGACCGCGCCGCACTCAAGCAGGGCGCCTGGGTTTCACTCGTCTTCGCCGTCCCATTCTCCATCGGGACACGATTGATGGCCGATCACGATCCGAAGTCGCCATGGGTGTCGGTGCTGTGGCTGGCCGCGCTCGGCGGCTTCACGCTTGGCGCAGGCATCGCGGCCTGGGTGCAGCGCACTGGCTTCCCGCTACTGCATGGCCTGGTCTGCGCGGGCGGCACGTACATCGCCGCGCAAACGGTGTTCAT
>JAYVVY010000411.1:0-9452 GCA_043786575.1 Ilumatobacteraceae bacterium | reverse complement strand
TTCAAGGTCGCTCGCCTCTTCGCACGCGTGATCGGCCGGCCGACGCTGATGCGCGAACTCACCCGCGTCGGCATGAACAACCGGACGCTGATGGAGTGGGTGCTTCGCATCATGTCCAACCTGCTGCGCGAGGACGAGAAGGGCCCGGCCGAGCTGGCATACCGAGTTGCAGTGAACATGGTCAAGCTCGCCCCAAACGCGTAGCCCGTACGCGACCAGCCGGGGGCCAGGCGTCGCTACAACGTGGCGAGCAGTGACGCAGGGGCAGCACGCAGCGCGTCGGTTGCGGCTGACGCCGGCAACCTGTCGCACGCGGCTTGCGCGCTGGCCGCCCACTCCAGCGCAACCGTCATCGCCGCCGCGACCCCACCGTTGGAACGCACAATTCCCAGCGCCTTTTCCTGCTCGGCGCCGACCAGCGGCTTACCGAGTAGCGACAACAGCTCAACCGCGGCGACCCCGCCGGCCTGCAGCGTGCGCAACACCGGCAGTGTGTAAACGCCCTCGACCATGTCGTGGCCAGCCGGCTTGCCCAGCTGCTCGTCGGTAGCGGTGACATCGAGAAGGTCGTCGGCAATCTGGAAGACCATCCCAAACGCCTCACCGTATTCGGTCAGCGCATCAACGACCGGACGATCAAGGTTGGCGACGAGGCCACCGATACGGGCGGCGGTGGAGAACAGCGACGCCGTCTTGCCACTGATGCTAGAGAGGTAGCTGGCCTCCGGCCGAGCCGCGTTGTACGTGTGGCGCAGTTCTTCGATCTGACCTTCGCACAACCGGCCAATGGTGCGAGCCAGAAGACCGGCAACTTCCGTGCCCAGGGAAGCGGCGATCTCCGACGCACGTGACAGCAGAAAGTCGCCAGCAAGAATTGCCTGCAGGTTGCCCCACTTCGCATTGACGGTCTCGACACCGCGGCGCAAGTCGGCTTCGTCCATCACATCGTCGTGGTACAGCGAGCCCGTTTGTACCAGCTCGCAGGAGATGCCGCCCTGCACTGCACGCTCGTGCAGCGAGGCATTGGCCGGGCCTGCGACCTGCGCGGCTACCACAGTGAGAATCGGCCGAAGCCGTTTGCCGCCGGCAACAATGAGGTGAGACGCAATGTCGTTGAGGTACGGGTCGGGCGTATGAACCGACTCCTTCAACGCCGCTTCGATGCGCGCGAGATCCGCAGCATGGCTGGGCAGCGCGAACAGCGGCGTGGACGACACGTTGGACGACACAGCGGAAAGGCTACGCCAGTTCAGCGCCGGCACCCCAACGATGCCCTTATTCCCGATTGCGAAGAACAGCGACGTGACATGAGTCGTGACACAGGCTTGACGTTTCGCAGACCTCAGTGAGGCGTTGCAACCGAAAGCCACCGATACACTTCAGCCATGTTTGAACGCTTCACCGATAGGGCTCGTCGGGTGGTTGTGCTGGCGCAGGAAGAAGCTCGCCTGCTGAACCACAGCTACATCGGTACCGAGCACATTCTCCTAGGTCTCATCCACGAGGGTGAGGGCGTGGCCGCGAAGGCCATGGAGTCGCTCGGTATCTCACTAGAGGCTGTACGCAGCCAGGTCGAGGAGATCATTGGCCAAGGCGGCTCATCGCCGTCTGGCCACATTCCCTTCACCCCTCGCGCCAAGAAGGTGCTCGAGCTGTCGCTGCGCGAAGCACTGCAGTTGGGTCACAACTACATCGGCACCGAGCACATCTTGCTGGGCCTCATCCGCGAGGGCGAGGGCGTTGCCGCTCAGGTGCTCGTCAAGCTGGGCGCAGACCTCAGCCGGGTGCGCCAGCAGGTCATCCAGCTGCTCTCGGGCTACCAGGGTGGCCAGGGCAAGGGTGAGCCGCAGGCTGCCGCCGCACCCGGTGGCGCCGCGAAGGAAGAAGCTACCGACAAGGGGAATAGCCAAATCCTCGACCAGTTCGGTCGCAACCTCACACAGCTCGCTCGTGAGAAGAAGCTCGACCCGGTCATCGGTCGCAGCCGCGAGATGGAGCGGGTCATGCAGATCCTCAGCCGTCGTACCAAAAACAACCCGGTGCTCATCGGCGAGCCGGGCGTTGGCAAGACCGCCATCGTTGAAGGTCTCGCGCAAAAGATCGTCAGCAACGACGTTCCCGACACGCTGCGCAACAAGCAGCTGTACACACTGGACCTCGGCGCACTCGTTGCCGGTAGCCGGTATCGCGGCGACTTCGAAGAGCGTCTCAAGAAGGTGCTCAAGGAGATTCGCACTCGCGGCGACATCATCTTGTTCATCGACGAGATTCACACGCTCGTCGGCGCCGGTGCTGCCGAGGGCGCCATCGACGCTGCCAGCATCCTCAAGCCGATGCTTGCGCGTGGCGAGCTGCAGACCATCGGGGCCACCACCACCGACGAGTATCGCAAGCACTTGGAAAAGGACGCTGCGCTCGAGCGCCGCTTCCAGCCCGTCAAGGTGGAAGAGCCCACGCTTGCTCACACCATCGAGATTCTGCGCGGCGTGCGTGACAAGTACGAGGCGCACCACCGGGTCACCATCACCGATCAGGCAATCGTGGCCGCGGCAAATCTGGCCGACCGCTACATCAGCGACCGTCATTTGCCCGACAAGGCCATCGACCTCATCGACGAGGCCGGCAGCCGCCTGCGTATCAAGCGCATGGCCACGCCGCCAGATCTCAAGGAGCTGGAAACCAAGCTCACCGATGTGCAGGAAGCCAAGAAGCGCGCCGTTGAAGAGCAGCGGTTCGAGGAAGCCGGCCGCCTGCGCGACCAGGAGAAGGCACTGCTGGAAGAGAAGTCGGCGAAGGAAGTCGAGATCAAGGCCAGCGGCGTCGATCTCTTCGACGAAGTCGACGAAGAAGCCATCGCCGAGGTGCTCAGCATCTGGACCGGCATCCCCGTCTTCAAGCTCACCGAGGAAGAGACCGCCAAGCTGCTCAACATGGAAGGTGAGCTGCACAAGCGCATCATCGGCCAGGAGAACGCTGTCAAGGCAGTCAGCCAGAGCGTGCGTCGTACTCGCGCCGGCCTCAAGGACCCGAAGCGCCCCAGTGGCTCCTTCATCTTCCTTGGGCCCACCGGCGTCGGCAAGACCGAGCTGGCCAAGACGCTGGCCGAGTACCTGTTCGGCGACGAAAAGAGCCTCATCTCGCTCGACATGAGCGAGTACATGGAGAAGCACACCGTCAGCCGCCTGGTGGGTTCGCCCCCCGGGTACGTGGGCTACGAAGAGGGTGGCCAGCTCACCGAAGCCGTGCGGCGCAAGCCGTTCAGCGTGGTGCTGTTCGATGAGATCGAAAAGGCCCACCCCGACGTGTTCAACACGCTGCTCCAAATTCTGGAGGAAGGCCGTCTCACCGACAGCCAGGGCCGTACGGTCGACTTCCGCAACACGGTGCTCATCATGACCTCCAACCTCGGCTCTGCCGATCTGCGCAAGGCCAACGTCGGCTTCACCAAGATCGACGAAGCCATGAGCTACGAACGCATGAAGGACAAGGTCACCGAGGCCTTGAAGGGCCACTTCCGCCCGGAGTTCCTGAACCGCATCGACGAAGTCATCGTCTTCCACGAGCACAGCCGCAACGCGGTGATGCAGATGGTGGACCTCATGACCAAGCGTCTGACCGGCCAGCTGGAGAACCAGGGCCTGGGCATCGAGCTGACGCAGTCGGCCAAGGAACTGTTGGCCGAGAAGGGCTACGACCCGCAACTGGGCGCTCGCCCACTGCGCCGTGCAATTCAGCGGATGATCGAAGACGTGCTGTCGGAGAAGATCCTGTACAAGGAATTCCACGCTGGCGAGATCATCGTCGTGGATACCGAGGACGACCCCGAGCGTCCCGGTGAGCGCAAGCTGTCGTTCACGGCAGTCGAGGGCTTCCAGCCACCCGCAGCAATCGAGCTGGCCACCACGGCCGCGCCCGACACTGCTGTCGCTATCGCCGAGCCCCCGGCCCCCACCGAATAGGTCACTCCCACGACATCACCTCCCTCGGCGTCGCTTGCGGAGTACTGTCCGCCACATGCGGTCCGACCTGGAGGTTGTGTCATGGCAACGGTGACATTCGACATCGAGTACACGGCTGGGCCGCGCGACCGGCTCAGCACTGCACTGCGCGGTCTCTACGCGATCCCGCATCTCATCATCATTGGGGCGCTGGGCTACGTCGCCCAGGCGGTGGGTGTCATCCAGTGGTTCATCATCTTGTTCACCGGCAAACGCAATCAGAGCCTGTGGAACCTGGCACGCGGCGTGCTCGATTGGCAGGCTCGTGCGTACACCTACGTGGGGCTGATGTACGACGTCTACCCGAACTTTGGATTTGAGAAGAAGGACGAGCCGGTGCTGTTCGCCGTCGAGTTCGAGGAGTCGGCCGACCGGCTGACGAATGCGCTTCGATTGATCTGGGCCATCCCGGCGCTGCTGATTTTACTGGTACTCGCAATCGCCGGCCAGGTGGTCACCATCATCTGCTGGTTCGCAATCCTGTTCACCGGCACCCAGCCGCGGGGCATGTTCGACTTCCTGCTGAAGGCTCATCGATTCGGGGTGCGCACCAACGCGTATACGGCACTGCTCACTGACACGTACCCGAAGTACGAGTAGAGCCCCCGTATCGCGCCGCAGGCAACTGTGGCGCGGCTGGCAGAATGATCCAATGCGTCGCCTACTTGCCCTCGTTGTCGTCGCGCTTGCGCTGACGGCGTGCAAGGTGGACGCGACGGTCGACGTCGCGGTGAAGGCGGACGGCACCGGCGTCATCACGCTCACCGCTGTTGCCGACGCCGACGTGGTCGCGCAGGCGCCGGGGTTGGCGGAGGACCTTCGCTTCGACGACGCAATCGCTGCCGGCTGGGTGCTCACGCCACCAGCTGCCACCGACACTGGCGGTCTACAGGTGGTGCTGACCCACGAGTTCGCCACCGTCGAGGAAGCGACTGCACTGCTGCAATCGATCAATGGTGCGGGTGGGCCGTTGCACGACGTCGTCCTGACGCGCGCGGTCACCGCCGACGACATCACGACGTCGCTTGCGGGGACACTGCGGGTCGAGGGCGGCATCGACGCGTTCGCCGACCCGGATCTGCTGGCCGCCATCGGGGGCAGCCCCTACGCCGACAACATCGCGGCAACCGGCCTGCGCCCTACCGACGTGGTGACCTTCACCTTCAACGCTGACCTGCCCGGCGAGTCCACAACTCCGGCAACGGGGACGGCGGGTGGGAACCAGACACTCACCTGGTCGGTGCCGCTCGATCAAACGTCCGTTGACGTGACCTCTGCGTCTGTGCTCGCGCAGGGCACGCCCTCCAGCATCTGGGGCACCGTCGCCACCATCGCCTTCGTCATCCTGGTCGCATGGTGCGTGCTGGCCGTGGCCTTCATCGCCTTCGTGGCCCGGGCTCGCAAACAACGCTCCCAGCGCCGCCCCACACGCTGACCCACCGCGTCGGAACTTGCACCTACACCTCGACGAGGACGCCGATTTCTAGGGTCTGGTCGGTTGGGAGCTCGAACATGCGAGCCACTCCGGTGGAGTTTCTTGCGAGGAGCGCATAGAGGTGCTCGCGCCACATCATCATTCCGGGTCGGTCGGTGACCCTCAGGTTCTCGCGCGCGATCACGTAGCTGACCGTCTCCATGTCCATGCTGATCTTGCGCTGCACGCGGTCGCGGAGCGCCCGTGGAACATCGGGCCGCTCCATGAAACCGAAGTGCAAGATCACCTGGTAGAAGCCTGCACCGAAGTCCGTCACCACGGCACGGCGAGGGAGTGCAACGCGTGGGATGGGGTCGGTGACGACCACCACGATCACCACCTGCTCGTGCAATGAGTCGTTGTGGCGCAGCGTCGCGAGCAGCGAAGGCGGCACGATGCCGGCGGCGCTGTACAGGTAGACGCTGGTGCCCGGTGTTCTGTTCGGCTCGCTGTGCGTGTAGGTGGTGACGAACTGCTGCAGCCTCGGCATCCGGTCCTGCAAGCGTGTACGCACAATTCGTCGGCCCGTGCGCCAGGTGGTCATGACGGTGAAGATGACGGCCCCAGCCGCGAGCGGGAACCATCCACCATCGGTGATCTTGAACAGCGTGGCCCCGAAGAACGCCGCGTCGACCAGCAGGAACAACGCGCACATCGGATACACGACCCACTTCGGCCAACCGAAGTGGGTGCGTGCCACCCCAACGAACAACAGAGTCGTCATCACCATCGTGGTTGACACCGCAACGCCATATGCCGCGGCGAGGTTCGCCGACTCTCGGAACCCGATGACAAGTGCGAGACACGCGATCATCAGCAACCAGTTGATGGCCGGAAGATAGATCTGGCCCATTTGGTCCTTGGAGGTGTGGCGCACCTGCATCCGCGGGCTGTAACCCATCTGGATCGCTTGGTGCGTCAGTGAGAAGGCACCGGTAATCAGCGCCTGCGACGCGATCACCGTGGCGAAGGTTGCTAGCACCACCAGCGGATACAGCATCGAGTGGGGTGCCATCCGGAAGAACGGATTATCGATCGCCTCCGGCTCACGGATCAGCAGCGCTCCCTGGCCGAAGTACACGAGCACCAGGCACGGCAGTACCACGCAGTACCACCCGAGCATGATCGGCTTGCGGCCGAAGTGGCCCATGTCGGCATACAGCGCCTCACCGCCGACCACCACCAGGATGACCGCGCCAAGCACCAGGTACCCGGTGAAGCCATTGTCCACGAAGAACCGAACCGCGTGACCGGGCCACACGGCACGCAGAACGGAAGTGTTCATCGCGATCTGCCGAGCGCCCAACGCTCCGATCGTGGCGAACCACAGAATCATCACCGGGCCGAAGATGCGGCCGATGACGGCCGTGCCCTTGCGTTGGACAAGGAACAGGCAGACAAGAATCGCACACGCGATCGGGACCACCCACCGCTTCAGCCCAGGCTCCGCGACCGCGGTTCCCTCCACTGCGGCAAGCACTGAAATGGCTGGGGTCACCATTCCGTCTCCGTACAGAAGGGCTGCACCAAAGATGCCCACGAGCACGATGATCCAGCCGCGTCCCTTGTCCGTGTTGCGTTGGTGGAGAGCGAGCGCAGCGAGTGCGAGCACGCCGCCCTCACCGTCGTTGTCTGCACGCATCACGACAGTGAGGTACTTGAGCGTCACGACCAGGATCAACGACCAGAACATGAGCGACAACAGACCGATCACGTTCTCCTCCGTCAGTGCAACGTGGTGCACCGCCTCAAAGGCCTCGCGCATCGCAAACAGCGGATTGGTGCCGATGTCACCGAACACCACACCGAGCGCACCGACTGCCAGCAGCCCGGTTCGCCGTTTGACCGCCGGAGAGTGCTCGCCGTTCATCACGACAGTCCAGCAGATGCCACGTTGTCGCACCCATTTTGCCCATTGTGTGACACCTGTTTCGTAAGGTGCAGGCATGGCCAAGGTTCGTGTCGTCTATCGCTGCTCAGAGTGTGGCGCTGCCAGCCCCAAGTGGGCTGGCCGCTGCGCCGCGTGCGAGGCGTGGAACTCATTGGTGGAAGACGTCGACCTGCCGGCTCCTGCTGCGGGTCACAATCTTGGGCCGTCTGCGCCCGCCATGCCCATCGGCTCGGTCGACGCATCGTTCGCGAAGCCCCAGTCCACCGGCATCCCCGAACTGGACCGTGTGCTCGGCGGCGGCCTGGTCCCTGGCTCGGTCACACTGCTGGGGGGCGAGCCGGGCATCGGCAAAAGTACCCTGCTACTGCAACTGCTGGCGCAATGGCCGCACCGCACGTTGTACGTCAGCGCGGAGGAAAGCGGGCAGCAGGTTCGGTTGCGCGCCGAGCGGCTGGACGCGGTGCGCCCCGAGCTGTGGCTGCTGCCCGAAACTTCGCTCCCCCACATCATTGCGGCCATCGACGACGTGAAGCCCACGCTGGTGGTCATCGACAGTATCCAGTCCATTGCCGACCCCGACGTTCCTTCGGCGCCGGGCAGCGTGGTGCAGGTGCGCGGGTGCGCCCATCGCCTGGTCGGTGAAGCCAAGCGGCGCAACCTGCCGATCGTGATGGTCGGCCACGTCACCAAGGAGGGCGGGCTGGCCGGGCCGCGCGTGTTGGAGCACGTGGTCGACACGGTGCTCAGCTTCGAAGGCGACCGCCACCACGCACTACGCCTGCTACGCGCGGCCAAGCACCGATTTGGGCCCACCAACGAACTGGGCGTGTTCGAGATGGCTGGCGAAGGGCTGATTGGCGTGCCCGACGCGAGCAAGCTGTTCCTCACCGACCGTCGCACCGGCGTTGCGGGCTCGGCCATCACGCCGACCCTCGAAGGGCAGCGGCCGTTGCTGGTGGAGGTGCAGGCGCTCACCAACCCGGTCACTCCCGGTGCGCCGCCACGGCGAAGCGCGACTGGTGTCGACTCCGGTCGGTTAGCACTGTTGTTGGCGGTGCTCGAACGGCGGTCACGCGTGTCGCTGAGCCAACACGAGGTGTTCGCATCCGCGGTCGGCGGCGTGCGGCTCACCGAGCCGGGGGCCGATCTGCCGCTGTGCCTTGCGCTCGTGAGCGCGTACCTGAACTATCCAATTCCACCCGACCTGGTGGTGTTCGGCGAGGTCGGTTTGGCTGGCGAACTGCGCCAGGTAGCACACGCACCGCGTCGTCTGGCTGAGGCTGCTCGCATGGGTTTCACCCGTGCCATCGTTCCAGCCAACTCACCCAACGGTGTCGAGGGCATCGCGCTGACGCGTGTCTCCACCATCGACGAAGCCCTCTACGTCGCCGGCCTCTCCGAACGCACGCAATGACTGCTACTGAAGTGCTGCCTCAGAAGGGGTGCTCGTAGACTGACCGCAATGTCCGGCCAAAGCTCACCCAATGATGCGCTGCATAAGGCGCTCGCGCAGGTGGCCCCGGGGACCGCGCTACGCGACGGGATCGACCGAGTCGTGCGGGCAAAAATGGGGGCGCTCATCGTGGTCTGCGATGAGCCGGCGGTGTTGGCCATCTGCAGCGGCGGCTTCCTGCTCGACGCGGAGTACACCCCGCAGCGGCTGAGCGAGCTGGCCAAGATGGACGGCGCCATCATCCTCACCACCGATGGCAGCCGCATCGCTCGTGCCAACGTCCACCTGGTGCCCGACACCAACGTGCCCACGAATGAGACCGGCACCCGCCATCGCACCGCCGAGCGCGTGGCCATTTCACTGGGCGTGCCCGTCATCAGCGTCAGCGAAGAGATGAGCGTCATCAATGTGTACGCGGGTGGCATGCGCCGGCAGCTCAACGACATTGGCCGTCTTCTGGATCGCGCGAACCAGGCGCTACAAACGCTGGAGCGGTACAAGACCAAGCTCGACGACGCCACAAGTGCGCTCACCTCGCTGGAGGTCGAAGATGTAGTGACGGTGCGCGACGTCGCCACGGTCGTGCAGCGCGGCGAGATGGTGCGCCAGATCGCGGCCGAGATCGAGACCATGATC
>JAYVVY010000410.1:0-3049 GCA_043786575.1 Ilumatobacteraceae bacterium | reverse complement strand
TTCGTCGCCGGCCGCCACCATTGCGGTCGCGAGCGCACACCCCCGTTCGAGATCGCTGAGGGTGAATTCGCGGACCTTCCATTGTGAGTGCATCGCCTGCAGTTGTGGGGGCATCCGCGAGAGATGTCGAGCAGCGACCGGAGGAACCTTGCGACGCACCGCCAACCCGCCGCCAGGCATGGCCTGTGACATACCGAACAGTTGGCAGCGCTGCAACGCTCGGCCGAACGAGTTCGACGTCCCAGTCGAGTACGCCAGACCCAACATGCCGGCGGTCTCGGCAAGATCCAGCTCGTAGCCGAGCGGGTAGCGGTCCAGGCCTGTCACCAACCGACGAAGGGTCCATGTAGCAGTGGGTCCAAGGACATTGAGCCAGAACAGCTCGACGTAGTTCGAGCGGACGTCGAAGCCGACCGCATCCACAATCGGGTCATGCCATGGCACGACCATGACGGTGGCAGGTTCGGCTTCGAGTGCAAGCGGTTCAACGGACATGAGCGGCTCTATAGACATAGCGACCCCCAGCGGGTGAAGAGAAGAGTGGGGGAAGCCGCTCACCTGTACTGGGCACGGTGAGGTGGCCGAATCGGCAAGATTGCCGCGAGAATGCGCACATGTCGGTTCTGGAGCAGGCCACGGAATGGGTGCGAGCGGCGCGGCGGATTGTTGTGCTCAGCGGCGCTGGGTTGTCCACCGACTCCGGCATTCCTGACTTTCGCGGGCCCAATGGGTTATGGAAGAAAGACCCGGCCGCAGAGAGGGCGTCGACGCTGCAGCACTACCTGGCCGACCCCGAGCTGCGCAAGTTGGCGTGGCAGAACCGACTGGCGGCGCCAGCGTTCACCGCCGTGCCCAATGCGGGCCACTACGCGCTGGTGGAACTAGAGCAGCGTGGCCAGTTGTTGGCCATCGTGACGCAGAACATCGACGGTTTGCATCAGGCCTCGGGCATCGATCCGGCGAACGTGATCGAAGTGCACGGCACAGTGCATTGGACGCGTTGCTGGGAGTGCAACGACCGTCGGCCCATGTCGCAGATGCTTGACCGCGTGCGCGCCGGCGAAGACGATCCACCGTGCGAGATCTGTGGCGGGATCATCAAGAGCGACACGGTTCTCTTCGGCCAGAACCTGGTGCCGCACGTCATCGATGCGGCCATGGTGGCCGCCGAGCGCAGTGATCTAGTCCTGGCCGTCGGCTCCATGCTGTCGGTGTTTCCGGCGGCGAATGTGGTGCCGCGAGCCAAGTCCGCCGGCGCGCGCATCATCATCGCCAATGGCGAACCAACGAAGATGGATCGCTTCGCCGATGCCCTCCTCATCGGCTCCCTGTCCGAGATTCTCCCAGCACTCTGCAGCGGTGATGGCCTCCTCGTGACGAATCCCGACTGATCCGGTAGCATTTCGGCTATGGCTACCTTCCGCGACCTCCTCAGCGCTGCCAAAGCTGAGATCACCGAAATCGACACCGCTACTGCTGCCGAGCGCATTGCTCAGGGCGCACTCGTGCTCGACGTGCGCGAACCCGACGAGTACGACCAGGGCGCATTGCCCAACGCAATCCACCTTCCCCGTGGCCATCTCGAGGCGCAGATCGAGGGCAAGTTGTTGGACAAGCACGCGCAAGTGGTCGTGTACTGCGCCGGTGGCGTGCGCAGCGCGTTCGCGGCCAAGACACTGGGCGACCTGGGCTACACCGACGTGATGTCGGTGGCCGGCGGGTTCGGCAAGTGGAAGGACGAAGGCCGTCCATGGAAGACGCCGGTCACACTCACCGCTGAACAGCGCAACCGCTACCAGCGCCACCTGCTGCTACCCGAGGTGGGCGTCGCCGGCCAGGCGAAGTTGCTGGAGAGCAAGGTGTTGATGCTCGGTGCCGGCGGCCTCGGCTCGCCCTCTGCGATGTACCTTGCCGCTGCAGGTGTGGGCACCATCGGCATCGTCGATATGGACGAGGTTGACGCCAGCAACCTGCAACGCCAGATCCTGCACAACATGGACCGCATCGGTGACCGCAAGGTGGATAGTGCGAAGAAGACGCTGACGCTGATGAACCCCGACGTCAACGTGGTCACCTACGACACGCGCCTCGACGCCAGCAACATCTTGGACATCATCGCCGGCTACGACGTGATCGTCGATGGTGCCGACAACTTCCCCAGCCGCTACCTGCTCAACGATGCCAGCGTGAAGCTGGGCATCCCCGTGGTCCACGGCAGCATCTTTCGCTTCGAAGGCATGGTCAGTGTTTTCCATCCGCTGGAAGGCCCCACGTACCGAGACATGGTGCCAGAGCCGCCGCCGGCCGAGCTGGCCCCCAGCTGCGCCGAGGCCGGCGTGTTGGGCGTGCTGCCCGGCATCGTTGGCAGCATCCAGGCGCTGGAAGTCATCAAGATTCTGCTCGGTATTGGCGAGGGTCTCGTTGGCCGCATCCTGTCGGTGGACACCACCGATATGAGCTTCCGTACGTTCAACCTGCGCCCCGACCCGGCCAACGAAGTGACGTACGAAAACCGCGACCGCATCATCGTGCAAGAGCTCGAAGGGCTCTGCGCACCCGGCCTGGCGCACTGATCCGTCACGCACGGGTGCGGGGCCGCGGGTAACGTCGCATCGTGCACGTACAGGACGTCATCGCTCGCCCCGCCGCCCCGGCTCGCAACCTGTGGTTGCACGGGCCGCTCCAGGACACATTGCTCGGTTGGTGCTTCGTACCCGTCGCGCTGGTGGTGCACTTTGCCGAGCCGCACCTCACCTTGGTGCAGTCGATGGTCGGGGTCATCTTCCTGGTTTCGTTCGCTCACCAACCGCTCACACTGGGCCTGGTCTATGGCGACCCTGTGCAGCGGGCCGCGCACCGACGGCTCTACACCTGGGCGCCGCTGATTGCCGCCGCGCTGATCATGATCGGCCTGTCCATCTCGCTCACTTTGGTGGGGCTGATCGCGGGATTATGGAACGCCGAGCACACGCTGATGCAGCGCTACGGCGTGCTGCGTATTTATGGGCGCAAGGCGGGCGACGACCACGGTTCGCTGGAGAAGCCGATG
>JAYVVY010000409.1:0-3070 GCA_043786575.1 Ilumatobacteraceae bacterium | reverse complement strand
CACCTGCAGTC
This sequence comes from Ilumatobacteraceae bacterium, assembly GCA_043786575.1. GTDB lineage: Bacteria > Actinomycetota > Acidimicrobiia > Acidimicrobiales > Ilumatobacteraceae > UBA668. Next base: position 3,059 of record JAYVVY010000409.1, on the reverse strand, counting down.
GTGGATTGACGGCCAGGTTCCCGCGCTCGTCTGATCGCCCTGCCCGCCGGCGGGTTGGCCGGTCGTTCAGCCGGTGGTGCGGTGGGCGACCGCGAGGTGGGCGACGTCGTTCATGATGCGCGCCATCTGAAAGTCCTTCGGTGTGTACACCGCGCTGACGCCCGCATCGGCAAGCCGCTGACGGTCGGCCTCAGGGATGATGCCCCCAACGACGACCGGTGCTTCCACGCCCTCGGCGCGCAGCATGTCGACGATCATGGGGACCAACGAAAGGTGCGAGCCGGAAAGAATGGAGAGGCCGATGACATCCGGGTCTTCCTCCACGGCCGAGGCGACGATCTGCTCGGGCGTCATTCGAATGCCGCTGTAGACCACTTCCATGCCCGAGTCGCGGGCCGCGACAGCGATCTGCTCGGCGCCGTTGCTGTGCCCGTCGAGGCCCGGCTTGGCAACCAGGAAACGCGGCGGGCCACCATCCATCTGCTTGACAAACTCGGCAACATCGGCCAACTCGCCAACGCGTCGACCAACCGCGGCATTGACGCCGGTCGGTGCGCGGAATTCGCCGAACACCTCGCGCAGAACAGCCGACCACTCGCCCGTGGTGCCGCCAGCTTTCGCCAAGGCAATCGACGGCTCCATGATGTTCGAACCATCGGCGGCTGCTTCGTGGAGCGCGCTGAGCGCCGCATCCACCGCACCCTGGTCGCGCGCCGAACGCCACTGCGCCAACTCAGCCACCAGCTGCAGTTCGATCGCTGGGTCGACGGTGAGAATGTTGCCCGGGGTGTCGAGCGGCGAGGGCTCGGTTTCGGTGAACTTGTTGACGCCGACCACGACCTGATCGCCCGCCTCGATTCGTCGAGTGCGCTCGGCCATTGACCGCACCAGTCGTCCCTTCAGCTCGTCAACCGCAGCAAATGCGCCGCCCAGCGAGAGCACGTCCTGCAGCTCGGTCCACGCCTCATCGCGGAGCGCGGCGGTGCGAGCCTCGATGACGACCGAGCCGTCGAACAGGTCGTCGTACTCCAACAGGTCGGTCTCGAATGCGAGTACCTGCTGCATGCGGAGCGACCACTGCTGGTCCCACGGCCGCGGCAGACCGAGGGCTTCGTTCCATGCCGGCAGCTGCACGCTGCGCGCACGCGCCCGCTTCGACATCGTGACCGCCAGCATCTCCAGCACGATGCGCTGGATGTTGTTTTCCGGCTGCGCTTCGGTGAGGCCCAGGCTGTTGACCTGCACGCCGTACCGGAAGCGGCGGGCCTTCTCGTCGGTGACGCCGTAGCGCTCGAGGCCAATGCGGTCCCAGAGCTCGGTAAAGGCGCGCAGCTTGCAGATCTCCTCTACGAAGCGGATGCCGGCATTGACAAAGAACGAGATTGCGCCAAAGACCTGTGTGAACTGCTCGGGTTCCACCTGGCCCGATGCTTGTACCGCGTCGAGCACATCGATGGCTGTGGCCAGCGAGAACGCGATCTCCTGCACCGGCGTCGCGCCCGCCTCCTGCAAGTGGTAGCTGCACACGTTCATCGCGTTCCACTTGGGGGAATGCTGTGCGCACCAGGCCACCATGTCGACAATCAGCCGCCTCGAGGGCTCTGGTGGGAAGATGTATGTGCCGCGCGACAGGTACTCCTTGACGATGTCGTTCTGTGTGGTGCCGCGCAGTGCGCCGGGCTGCACGCCCTGCTCCTCCGCATTCGCGACATACAGCGCCAGCAACCACGCCGCGGTCGCGTTGATCGTCATCGAAGTGTTCATCTGACCGGGTGGAATGTTGTGCAGCAGGGTGCGCATATGGCCGAGATGCACCACCGGCACGCCCACCTTGCCGACCTCGCCGCGAGCCAGCACGTGGTCCGGGTCGTAGCCGGTCTGGGTTGGCAGGTCGAATGCGATGGACAGCCCGGTTTGCCCCTTGGCCAGGTTGGTTCGGTACAGCTCGTTGGAGGCAGCGGCGGATGAGTGGCCCGAATAGGTACGCATCAGCCATGCCGGATCCCGCCGTGTGGGGTCAGTGCTCGAAGTGAGAGGGCGGGCATCGCGCATCTGCCCATTGTTGCCCACGGCTCGCCCCAATCGAGGATTCGGCCCGACCGAGTGGCGATGGGGCCTTGGTTGAGCACTTGAGAAGTTCTCAAGTTGCCTGTCAGCAGCACCGATGATTTTCGTGTAGCGGTGCGGGAGTGGCGGCTCTAGCGGGCAAAGCCGACGTGGTGTCAGATCCGGAGCGGGAATTCTGAAGCCATGGACGGAGAGCAGGTGCCGGGGGTTCGCTCCCGGCACCTCGCACCGGTCTCGCGGCCTCTCTCACACGGCCTCTCTCACACGGCAAGATGCGAGTCGTAGGTCGCCAGTGCAAGGCGGCGAAGGTACTCCACCCTCGGAACCTCGATGACGCCCAACGACGCGAGATGACTGGTGCTCCATTGCACATCGAACAGCTCGACGTCACCCTCGCGAAGCCACTCAACCGTGGCGACGACGGCGACCTTCGACGCATCAGTCACCGAGTGGAACATCGACTCACCGGCGAAGAATCGGCCGATCCGCAGGCCGTAGAGCCCACCCACCAACTCGCCGTCGCGCCATGTCTCGATGCTGTGTGCCCAACCCATTTCGTGCAACCGCGTGTACGCCTCGATGAACGGTTCGTTGATCCAACCGTGCGCTCGCTGCGGGTCCGCGCACCGGCGCATCACCTCGGTGAAGGAGGTATCCACGCGGATCTCGAACCGTCGATAGCTCTGGCGCAACGAGCGAGAGACGACGATGCCGTCGAGTGGAAGAATGCCGCGCGGGTCCGGCGACCACCAGCCGATCAGCTTCTTGCGCATCGGCATCGGGAACAGCCCACAGCGATACGCGGCCACCAACGTGCCTGGCTCCAAGTCGGCTCCCACCCCAACGAGGCCATGCCCGTCGGCATCGGCGGGTGACGGCAGCTGCCACCGCGACGGTGCCGGCTGCACGCGAGGGCGAATTGGGCCGGTCATGAGCTCAGGTTTGCACGATGTGGGCGCAGGGACGCCAACGGGCGCAGCGACTAGCCTGGA
>JAYVVY010000408.1:0-3683 GCA_043786575.1 Ilumatobacteraceae bacterium | reverse complement strand
TGTTGGTGGCGGGGGCAGCTGCGGCGGTCACGTGGGCCGCGGCCACGGCGCCGTGGTGGCTGGTTGCGGCGGTTTCGTTGTTGGCGGCCGGTCTTGGTTCGTCGCCGATCTGGGTGGCTGCCGGTCTGGTAGGTGTGGCGCTGGCCTGCGTGATCGGGGCTGAGCGACGCAACATGCCGTGGGCGCGTTCGTTGGCGGTTCTGCTTGCGGTGCAGGTGTTGGCCAGGTGCAAAGTGGGCCTCTTTTTCGGTGCATCGGCGTTGGTCGCCTGTGTCGCCTTGGCCATCGTGTTCGTCGCAGGTGTCCGCCGTCGCCCCAGCACTGTGCGCCGTACAGTCTGGCGCGTCGCGGGTGCATCGGGTCTGGTGGCCGCTGTTGCGCTGGTTGGCTTTGCGATCGCCGCGTTGGTAGCGCGGGCCCCGCTGCAGGAGGGCAACCGCCAGGCGCGGGCCGGGCTCGACGCGCTCAATCGGGGCGACATTGCCGCGTCAGCGTCGGCGTTTCGGGCGTCGGCGCAATCGTTTCGTCGGGCCGACGATGCCTTGACGGCACCCTGGGCGCAGCCGGCGCGGCTGGTGCCGGTGGCCGCACAGCATCGTGACAGCCTGTCGGGGCTGACAGCCGACGCTGCGGATGCCCTGGCGGCCGCGGCGAGCGCGCTGGCGCAGGTGAACCCCGACACTCTGCGGGTGATCAACGGCCGCATCGACGTCGGTGCGGTGCGGGCCTTGGAGACGCCGTTCGTGCAACTGGAGGCGGCGATCGTGCAGTTGCAGAACGCGGTCGCCGGCTCGGAGTCGGAATGGCTCGTCGGTCCGCTGCAGTCGCGTCTGCGCAGTCTGGGTAGCGAGCTGGCGAAGAATCAGGTGCGTGCCGACAATGCGTTGTTGGCGGTGCGGGTGGCACCCCGAATGCTGGGGGCAGACGGCCTGCGACGCTATTTCATTGCCTTCACCACGCCGGCGGAGGCGCGCGGACTGGGCGGCTTCATGGGTAACTGGGCCGAGCTGACCATCGACAACGGCAAGATCGCGATGACACAGTTCGGTCGCCACACCGATCTCAATAGTGCCGGCGACATGGCGAACCGAAAGATCACGGGACTCGAGGAGTTCGTGCGGCACTGGGGCAGGTTCGGGTTCGCGAACGCTGCGGGGGGCACAGCGGACGCGGAGGTCTGGAGCAACCTCACGATGGCTCCCGACTTCCCGACGGTGGCGCAGGTCATCAGCCAGCTGTATCCGCAAAGTGGCGGCCAGCCGCTGGACGGCGTGTTCGTGCTGGACCCGCAGGCGATAGCGGCATTGATGTCGTTCACCGGGCCGATTGAGGTGGCGGGCCTGGAGAGCCCGCTCACCGCTGAGAATGCGGCGCAATTCATCATCAAGGATCAGTACCTGATCGAGGCCACCGACCAGCGCATCGACCTGCTCGAGTCGGTGGCGCGGGCCACCGTCGACAAGCTGCTGTCCAGTTCGCTACCCCCGCCCGCCGAGCTGGCCCGAGAGTTCGCGCCCCTGGCGGTCGAGCGGCGCTTGATGGCCTGGAGCGCCGATGCCGAGGAGGAGGCCCTGTTGACCAGGGTGAAGATGGACGGCGCGTTCCCGCAATTGGCGGGGGCCGACGGGGTGGCCGTCACGGTCGACAACGGCGGTGGGAACAAGATCGATGCGTATCTGGACGTCACGGTCGACCGGGTGGTGACCGCGCAGGGTGCGGATGGGCGCCAGCAGGCCACTGTGACGGTGACGCTCACCAACAGCGCTCCGGCGGCCGGCTTGCCAGATTACGTCATCGGCAACCTTGTGAACCTGCCCAAGGGCACCAACCGAACCTGGCTGTCTGTGTACACGGCGCTGCCGATGGTGGGCGTAGAGGTCGACGGTGTACCCGACGGCATGCAAACGGACCAGGTATTCGGGTGGAACGTCGCATCCCGCTTCGTCGAAATCCCGGCTGAGCAGACGGTCACGGTGACGCTGATGTTGGATGGTGTCGTACCGGACGCCAACGCGCCGCTCGTCACGGCCGTGCAGCCGTTGACCCGGCTGCCGACGCTTCGATCGTCTCTCTCGGTGCCGACATGATGTCATCGCTCAGCGCAACGGCTGAGCAACAGGCGATGCGGCTAGCATCGCTCGAACCATGAGTGAGCAGCAAGACCTTTCGCTTCGCGACTACTGGCACGTCATTCTGCGACGCAGGTGGCTGGTGGTGGTGGCCGTCGCCGCCTGCGCAGGCGCTGCGCTGGTGATGACCGCTCTGCAGACCCCGGTGTACGAGGCCCAGGCGCGCATGGCGGTGCGCACGCTGCCGGGTGACAGCATCTTCGGAAGCGACTACTTGGGCTACGTGGACCCAGAGCGTGCCATCGCCACGGAGATCGAAGTGCTGGAAAGCGACGTGGTGCTGCAGCGGGTGAAGGACGATCTCGGCCTCACCACTGATCCTCCGTCCGTGACGGGTACCGCCGTCAGCGGAGCCGACGTAGTGGCCGTCAGCGTGCGAAGCGGCAGCCCAGAAACGGCGCAGACGCTGGCAAATGCGTATGTGAAGGCCTACGTCGAGGTGAAACGCGAGCAGACGGTTGCGGGCCTGACGGCAGCATCCGCGCAGTTGCAGCAGCAGTTCGACGACCTGCAGCAGCAGATCGACACGCTCGACGGCCAGGTGGCAGCAGCGCCCTTGGATCAACGGCCGCAGTTGACGAGCGAGTTGGCCGGGCAGCGGGCGGCCTTGCTGACCCAGCAGTCCAGCTTTAAAGAGCGGCTCGATCAAATGAACATCGACGCCGCCCTCTCGTCGGGTGGCGCCCAGCTGGTGCAGCCCGCCTCGCTGCCAGTCGACCCGATCGAACCGACGCCATTGCGCACGATGGCGCTGGCCCTGGTGGTCGGCCTGTTGTTGGGCTTGGGTGCGGTGTTCCTGGTCGATTACGCCGACGACACAGTGCACAGCAGTGCAGAGCTCGAAGCGGCAGCTCGTGTACCCGTGCTCAGTGTCGTTCCCACCGACCCGCCACCGGACAACCGACCGGTTGCAATCAGTCGTCCGAATGATTTGGCCGTGGAGGCGTATCGCACGTTGCGGACCAACCTGCAGTTCCTGGGGTTGGACCAGCCGCTCCGCATCATCCAGGTCACCAGTGCCATGTCGGGTGAAGGCAAGACCACGACTGCCTCAAACCTGGCAGTGGTGCTGGCCCAGGCCGGAAACCGGGTGGCACTGGTCGACGCCGACCTGCGCCGGCCGCGGTTGCACGAGGTGTTCGGTGTCGACGGCACCAAAGGCCTCAGCGACGCGTTGCTGGGCGAGCCGTTGGGCCTGCTGCTCACCGAAATTCCGATTGCCGGCGGGTACATCGAGCTGCTGGCAGCAGGTCGCGTACCGGCCAACCCCAGCGAGTTGTTGGGCGGACGACGGATGAAGGCGTTGCTGCAGCATCTGGCAGCATCGGTTGACATCGTCGTGGTGGATTCGGCGCCAGTCTTGCCCGTCACCGACTCGGTAGCGCTCAGCGGTTCCGTGGACGCATTGGTGCTGGTGGCGCAGGCTGGCCGAACGTCGCGCAAACAGATCGCCGAGACCGTCAGCGCGCTCTCCCGAGTGTCGGCCCCGTTGGTGGGCGTGATCATGAACAGGGTCGCCGAACGCAAACTCCGCAGCGGCCAATACGGATACGG
>JAYVVY010000407.1:0-3793 GCA_043786575.1 Ilumatobacteraceae bacterium | reverse complement strand
TGGCGACACCGCGCTGACCTACAGCGACGATGTCGCCGGCCGCTTCGAGGCGTACGGCTGGCATGTCGAGCACCTCGGCGAGATTGCCGACCATTGTGATGCGCTGGAGGCCGCCATTCTGCGGGCCAAGGCCGTCACCGACCGGCCAAGCCTGCTGATCCTGCGCAGCCACATTGGTGCGCCAAGCCCCGACTTCACCGACAAGCACGAGGCACACGGCAACCCGTTCGGCGCCGAGCAGATCACCCGCACCAAGGCCGTCATGGGCATTCCCGACGAACCGTTCTGGGCCCCAGCCGAAGTGGTCGATGCGTACCGGGCGCACACCGCCGGTCGCGGCGCCGCGGCGCAGGCCGAATGGCAGCAGCGCTTCGATGCCAGCTCCCTCGACCACGCCGTGTGGGACGCCATGTGGGACGCCACCGGCCTCGACGGCTGGGAAGCCGCATTGCCGGTGTTCGAGCAGGGCGAGAAGATCGCCACCCGCGTCGCCATCGAGAAGGCATTCAACGCCTCGCTCGATGGTGTGCCCGGCCTTGTTGCTGGCGCCGCCGACCTCACCGGCAACACCGGCACGAAGCTGGCCGGCCAGACGGCTAACACGCTGGAGAACCCCGCCGGTCGCCAGATGTACTACGGCATCCGCGAGCACGCGATGGGTTCCACGATGGTCGGCATGGCGCTGCACGGTGGCGTGCTGCCTGCTGGTGGCACGTTCTTCGTGTTCCTCGACTACATGCGGCCACCGGTCCGCCTGGCAGCGCTCAGCAAGGCCAAGGTTGTGTTCGTCTTCACCCACGACTCGGTCGGTGTCGGCGAAGACGGGCCCACTCACCAGCCCGTGGAGCATGTCGCCACATTGCGCGCCATCCCGGACCTGCACGTCATCCGCCCCGCCGATGCCAACGAGACCGTCGCAGCCTGGCGCGACGCCGTCGCCCACCACGGCCCCACGGCGCTAGTGCTCTCCCGCCAGAACCTGACCGTCGTCACCAACGGCTCGGCCGTTGCAACTGGGGGCGGCATCGTGCGCGACAGCGCCGCACCCCAGGTCGTTCTCGTTGCAACGGGCAGCGAAGTCAGCCTCTGCGTGGAGGCGTTCGACGCTCTCACCGCTGCAGGCATCCAGGCTCGCGTTGTCAGCCTGCCCTCGTGGGACCGCTTCGAAGCGCAGACCGCCGAGTTCCGCAACTCGGTGCTGCCCAAGGGCACACCCGTTCTCTCCGTCGAGGCCGGTGTCACCTTCGGGTGGGCGCGCTGGGCAGACGACAGCATCGGCATCGACCGCTTCGGCGCCAGCGCGCCGGGCGCATTGGTGCTGGACAAACTCGGAATCAACGTCGCCAACGTCGTGGCTCGCGCCACCGCCTTGGCCCACACGAAGGGCTGACCTACATGGATCGTCTGAAGGACCTCTACTCGTCGCACGGCCAGAGCCCCTGGCTGGACAACCTGAAGCGCAGCTATCTCACCAACGGCACGCTGCGCGACCTGGTCGCCGGCGGCATTCGCGGCCTCACGAGCAACCCGACCATCTTCCAGAAGGCCATCCAGGGCTCGGCCGACTACGACGAGCAGCAGACGGCCCTCGTTGCTTCCGGTGCATCGGTGCTCGACCAGTACTGGGCGATGGTGCTGGCAGACATCAACGGGGCACTCGACGAGTTCGCTGCGCTGTATGCCCAGAGCGACGGTGGCGATGGCTTCGTCAGCGTCGAGGTGGCACCCGGGCTTGCGCACGACAGCGCCGGCACCGAGGCCGCTGCACGTGACCTGCACCTCCAGATCGCCCGCCCAAACCTGATGGTCAAGATCCCCGGCACGGCCGAGGGCCTGCCCGCTATTCGACAGATGATCGCGGAGGGCCGCAACATCAACGTCACGTTGATCTTCAGCCTCGACCGCTACCAGAGCGTGATGGATGCCTACGTCGACGGCCTTGAAGAGTACGCCCGCACAGAAGGCGCAGACCTTGCCCACGTGGCTAGTGTCGCCAGCTTCTTCATCAGCCGCGTTGACAGCGAAGTCGACGCCCGGCTGACCGCCATCGGCACACCCGAGGCACTGGCGCTGATCGGCAAGGCCGCAATCGCCCAGGCTAAGCTGGCCTATCAGGCATTCCGCCACACGTTCAGCGGCGCGCGTTGGGAGGCATTGGCAGCGGCCGGCGCCGTCGTGCAGCGACCCCTTTGGGCCAGTACCTCGACCAAGAATCCGTCGTTCCCCGACACGCTCTACGTCGACCAGCTCATCGGCCCCGACACCGTCAACACGCTGCCGGATGCCACCATCGAGGCCTTCGCCGACCATGGCACCGCCACGCGCACCATCGACGAAGATGTCGCCCACGCCGAGCTGACATGGCGCCAATTGGCCGACGTCGGCGTGGACATGGACGATGTCGCCGAGAAGCTGGAGCGCGATGGCGTCGCCAGCTTCCAGAAGAGCTTCGACGACCTGCTCGAAGCGCTTGCGGCCAAGGCCGACGAACTACGCGGCTAGCGCACGCCGAGCGTCTGCCTAGAGTGCAGACGTGACCGCCCCCCATCAGGCCGATGCCTTGTTCGCCGAGCTGATTGCCGCCGTGCCGCCAGGGCCAGACCGTCGGCACTCCCAGCAACTACTGCGTGCCGCCGTTGATCTGGTCGCCCAGCGTCCCGCCACGCTCGATCTGAAGATCGCCGCTGCAGCGCTGCAGGAGATGGGCGACGCCTTCGAAATGTTCTCTCACTCCACCGAGTTCCCGAAGGTCACCATCTTCGGTTCAGCCCGCACCAAGGACGACGACCCGCTGTACGCCGCAGCGCGCGACGTGGCACGCCACCTGGCCGAGCAAGGCTGGATGGTGATCACCGGCGCAGGGCCGGGAATCATGCAGGCAGGCATGGAGGGTGCCGGGCGTGAGCACTCCATCGGGGTGTCTATTCGCCTGCCCTTCGAACAGGGTGCCAACCCGATCATCGCCGGCGACGACAAGTACGTGAGCATGAAGTACTTCTTCACCCGCAAGCTGATGCTCATCAAGGAGAGCAGCGCGTTCGTGTGCCTGCCCGGAGGCTTCGGCACGCTCGACGAGATGTTCGAGTTACTCACCCTGACGCAGACAGGCAAGGGCGTGCCAGTGCCGATTGTCTTTCTCGACACGCCAGGAGATGTGTATTGGGAGAGTGTCGCCGATCTGATCAACGAGCAGTTGGTGGCCAGGGGACTCGTTGCCGCTCACGACACCGACCTCTACCTCATTACCGACAGCGGAGAAACCGCCGTGCACGAGATCGATCGCTTCTACGCCAACTACGACAGCTTGCGATATGTGGGCGACCTGCTGGTGCTGCGGATGAAACAGGCACCCACCGACGAGCAGCTCGCACAACTCAATGCGGCGTTTGGACATCTCTGTACCAAAGGATCGATCTCCCGCACGCTGCCGCTGCCGATCGAGGTCAAAGAGGCCGACAACATTCACTTGCAACGAGTGTCGTTCGTGTTCGCCAAGCACGGGTTCGGCGACCTCCGCCAGATGATCGACATGCTCAATACGTTTGTCGCGTAGCGAGGCGGCGCGCGTAGTACGACTTGACCCTCAGTCGAAGTGAGTGTCACCGTCGTCGGACCCGATGTCGCCATCGATGGACCGCAACAGATGTGCCGCCTTCTCGACGGCCCGGCGCGCCTGGGTGAGCGTGCGCTCGCGTGCGGGCCGCTTCTGCTCGCCGCGGCGCAGTGCCGAGCTCAGATCGGCTAGCGCGAGATCGGCGAGATCTTCGGACAGCGCGTCGAGGCGTTGGCACAG
>JAYVVY010000406.1:0-7627 GCA_043786575.1 Ilumatobacteraceae bacterium | reverse complement strand
ACGCCCGAACAACTGATGCAGCACCCGCACATCTTGATCGGTTCCGTCGATTCGATCTGCGAGCAGCTGATCGAACGGCGCGAGGCCTACGGCATTTCGTACGTCACGTTCGGGGCGTCGGTGCTCGATGCCGTCATCCCGATCGTCGAGCGGCTCGCCGGCTGCTGACCCCGCTCACCTCGTTGTACGCCACATCAACCCTGCACACCCGAACACCATGAAAGCAAGGACACCATGAGAGCAAGGACACCATGAAAGTCGGCATCACACTCCCGTCGCAGTTCCCTTTCGGTAGCACCACCCAGATGTTGGAGGTCTACGAACAGGTCGGCTTCGATTCGTACTGGGCGCCCGATCACCTGCTGGGCGTCTTCCACCCAGGGCTGTGGAGCGAGAACCCGCTGTCGGCGCTCGCCGCCGACCCCGACGCGTTCTACGACCCGTTCTGCTACGGGGCGGTCGTGGGCACGATGACCGACAAGCCGTTCGGCATCTCGGTCACCGACGCCACGCGACGCGGTGCAGCCGACCTGGCCCGCACCGCATTGACACTGAACGACCTCAACCCCGGCGGCTTCATCCTGGGCATCGGCTCGGGTGAGGCGGAGAGCCTGCTGCCGTTCGGTTACCCGTTCGACAAGCCGGTGTCGGTGCTTGCCGACGTGCTGCGCGATCTGCGCTCGTTGCTCGATCACGGCGTGATGGCCGATGGTGGTGTTGGCAGGATGGGTTTGCCGTTGCAGGCCGAAGGCCGCGGCAGCCCCCCGCTGTGGGTTGCGGGCCACGGGCCGCGCATGCTTCGCCTCACCGGCGAGTACGGCGATGGCTGGATTCCTGCGTGGGGGATGACGCCCGAGGAGTACGGCGCCAAGCGCCAGGTCATTGCCGATCACGCATCGGCCGCCGGCCGGCCAGCGCCGGAGTGCAGTCTGTTGCCCTTCGTTCTGTTCGCCGAGAGCCAGGACAGAGCCGAGGAGATGTTCGAGCGCGAGCCACTGGGCAAGTTGTTCGGGCTGTTCGCGATGGGTGACGTCTGGGAGAGACACGGCGTACAGCACCCGCTCGGCAACGAGTCGAAGGGGTTCGTCGACGTCATCATTCACGACCTGAATCCCGACGACTTGCGCGATCTCGCCGGCACCATCCCCTTTGAGATGGTGAAGGAAGTGCTGTTCGTGGGGAACACCGAAGAGCTGGCCGGCCAGTTCGAGGCGTTCGCACGCAATGGGCTTGAGCACGTCGTGCTGGCCAACATCACCGGCGTCGTCGGCGGAATGGACGAGATCATGGCCAGAGGCATGGAGCTTCCGGTACTGAAGAATGTGTTGGCAGACCTGTGAGCAACGACCTGGCCGACTTCAACCCGTTCGACTCTGCAACGTTGCAGTGCCCGTTCCCGCACTACGCGCAGATGCGCGAGGAACAACCCGTCATGCTCATCGAGTCGCTGGGAATCTACCTCGTCACTCGCCACGACCTGGTGCTTGGCATCTTGCGTGACCCGGCTACCTACTCGTCGATGTTTGGTGGCGCCAGCATGCCACTGCCCGCCGATGCCCGAGCGAAGATGTCGGCGGTAATGGCGGATGGCTACCCGCGTGTGCCCACCATGCTCACCGCCGATATGCCGGACCACACCCGCTACCGCCGGCTGGTGTCCAAGGCTTTCACGCCGAAGGTGATCGCAGAGCTGGAACCCGTGATCCGTGCCATCGCCATCAAGCTGATCGATTCATGGATCGACAGCGGCTCCATCGAGTTCGTCGAGCAGTTCGGTGTGCCCCTTCCCGTAGAAGTGATTGCCCATGCGCTCAACGTGCCCGAGTCGCGTATGGCCGACTTCAAGCGCTGGTCCGACGACTCGATCGCCGGCATTGGAACCAACGTGACCCTGGAGAAGCGGCTGGAAGCCGAGAAGGGCGTCAACGAGTACCAGCACTACTTTGCGGCCGAATTCGAGAAGCGGAAGACCGAGCCGCAGGACGATCTGTTGACCGCGTTGTTGCAGGCCCGCATCGATGATGACGACCCGGAGGTAACTGACAAGCGCCCGCTCGGTATGGCCGAGATGCTCAGCATCGTGCAGCAGTTGCTGGTGGCCGGCAATGAGACCACCACCAAGCTGCTCACCGAGACGATGCGCTTGCTGGCCAACAACCCGGACCAGTGGCAGCTCCTTCGCCAGGACCCAACTCGTGCGGCGAACGTGATCGAGGAAGCGCTGCGGCTCTCCACACCCACTCAGGGAATGTTCCGCATCTCCACCAGGGATCACGAGCTGGAGGGTGTACACATTCCCAAGGGTGCGCGCCTGGTGATCGTGTTCGCATCGGCAAACCGTGATGAGGCCATTTACGACGACGCCGACGACTTCAACCCGGACCGCGACAGCCTGCGCGAGCATCTCGCGTTTGGAAAGGGCATTCACTTCTGCCTGGGTGCTGCGCTGTCGCGGCTGGAAGGCAAGGTTGCCTTGGAAGAGCTCGTGCGCCGACTCGACAGCTTCACGCTCGCCGACTCGAACACGTTCGAATACTTTCCCAGCTTCCTCCTTCGTGGGCTGGCACGGCTTGATGTCGACATCGTGCCGGCGGGCGCGTGATGACCGACACGACATTCAGCGGCGCGGAACTCGCCGGCAAGATCGCGGTGGTCACCGGTTCTAGTCGCGGCATCGGGCGAGGTACCGCAATTGCGCTTGGCGAGCGTGGTGCCACGGTCTACATCACGGGTCGCAGCACGGGCTCTGGGGAACTCACCATCGACCGCACGGCCGCACTCGTCGACGAGGCCGGCGGGCATGGCATTGCCGTGCAGACCGATCACGGCGACGACGCGCAGATCGCCGCGCTTTTTGAGCGCGTGCGTGCGGACCAGGGAAAGCTCGACATCCTGGTCAACAACGTCTACAAGATCCCCGACCCGCCGGCGTGGGGTGGCGGGTTCTGGGATCACCCCATCTCCGTGTGGGACGACCAAGTGGGCATCGGCCTGCGCGCGCACTACGTGGCGTCGTGGTACGCGGCGCCGTTGCTGTTTGCGGCGGGTCCGGGCGGTTTCATCTGCAACGTCTCATCGCCGGGCGGCCAGAGCTATCACTTCAGTTCGTCGTACGGGGCCGGCAAGGCCGGGCTGGACCGGCTGGGCGCGGACATGGCACTTGAGTTGGTGCCAAAGGGGATTGCCTGCGTGACGCTCTACCCGGGAAGCGTCTCCACCGAATTCATCGTCGGTGCGCGTGGTACCAGTGCTGTCGAAATGGACACCGCGCAGACGCCGTTGGCGGTCGGTCGCAGCGTTGCTGTGCTCGCGACAGCCAGCGATCTGATGGCGCGCTCGGGCTCCATCCAGTGGGTCGAGGATCTGGGCCAGGAGTTCGGCATCGTGGACGAGTACGGGCGGGCGCCCGCTGCCTACGCCAAGCGTCAGTAGCTGCCTTCTTCGTGCCGGTCCACGCCCAGTAGTTGCACCAGGTCTTCGTGCAGTTCCATCCACACGTCGTGGTAGCTGCCGCACATCACGCCGGTGAACATGCGCTGTTCGCCACCCTCTAGACGAACCAGCGACGTCGCCAGCCGCCGCTCGTACGAGGCGAACCGCGGGATCGCTTCGGCGAAGCCAGCGATGGAGGCGAGCGACGCCTCGTGCAGCGCCCGTAGCTCTGCCACACGCTGGCTGTCGTAGGCGGTGTCCGTGTGATCGTTGGAGTCGCCGTTGCGAATCTGCCAACGGTTACACAGGTCCTTGAAACCGACATTCAGATCGAGAAAGCCGGGGTACGGCTCGCGCAGCCCATCGACCGCGACCCCGGAGACTTCCTGCAGCTTCTCTGCGTGGCGCTCGCGGCCGGGGGGCAACAGCTGCCAAAGGTCGCGTGCCGCGATGTGGCGACACCACCCGGACTCGACCATTTCCAAGAGCATCTGTTGCACCACGACGAGCTCAACGCCAGCAATCTCAGCGACCACGTCTGCGGCCGCATAGCCCTTGATGCGCAACGCGTGGATCACCAAAAACTCGGCGTCGGCGTCGTCCACTGCGCCTGCGCTGTGAGCGGCCGCGACCGCAGCCGTGTTGAGGCGGTCGTCGGCTGCGGGCTGCTCGGCGGCGGGCGCTGCATCGGCGGCAATGGCGGCCAGCACGTCGGCTTGGACTCGGCCCATCTCCAGCAACGCTTGCGCCACGGCCAGCCGGGCGATGGGGACGCGGTACGGCGAGCAACTGACGTAGTCCACGCCGCAGGCGACAAGGAACTTCGCCGACTCGGGGTCGCCGGCCTGCTCGCCGCACACACCGATCTTGATGGCTGCGTTGGTGTCGCGAGCATGCTCGCAGGCATAGCGGATGAGGCGGCCGACACCGACCTGGTCGAGCGACTCGAATGGGTCGCGTTCCAGCAGGCCCAGTCGCAGGTATTCGGGAATCAGCTTGCTGCCCACATCGTCGCGGCTGAATGCGAACATCAGCTGGGTGAGGTCGTTGGTGCCGAACGAGAAGAAGTCGCTGACCTCTGCCAGTTCGCCTGCCACCAAGGCGGCACGCGGCGTCTCCAGCATTGCGCCGACGCTGACCGCGCCCTCGAAACCCACCGATGCGATCGCCTCAGCCACCCACGCTCGAGCCATGTGCATTTCGGTGGGGTCGACGACCAGTGGAATCATCACTTCCACCTTCGGTGACCGGCCCTGCGCCTGCACCGCGACGACGGCGTGGAGCAGCGCCCGTACCTGCATTTGGTAGAGCCCGGGCTTGACCACGCCAAGGCGTACGCCGCGGGTGCCGATCATCGGGTTCACCTCGTGCAGCCGCCGCACCGCAGCCAGCTCCACCCGGCCGGCGTCGTCCAGCTCGCCCAGCGCTTCGGCCACCACCAGCCGTTCCAGCTCGGGCAGGAACTCGTGCAGCGGCGGGTCGAGCAAACGAATGGTGATCGGTAGGCCGTCCATCGCCGTGAGAATGCCCTCGAAGTCGGCCTGCTGTGCGGCCCCCAGCTCGGCCAGCGCGTCGAGTTCCTCCCTCGGCTCGTCGCTCAGAATCAGCCGACGGACGAGGGGCAGCCGGTCGTCGGCCAGGAACATGTGCTCGGTCCGGCACAGGCCAATGCCTTGCGCCCCGAGGTGACGAGCGTGTGCCGCGTCGGCGGAGTTGTCGGCGTTGGCTCGCACGGCGACGGGTACGTCAGCGCCTGCCCGAATACGGTCGGCCCAATCAAGCAGCATCTCCAGTTCGACAGGCGCCTCTGCAGTCGCCGTGTCGGCACTGCCCAAGAAAACCTCGCCCGTGCGCCCATCGATGGAGATCTCGGTGCCGGCCAGCAAGACGTGGTCGCCAATGTGAAGCCCGTGGTCGTCGATCACCATCTCACCCGCACCCACAACGGCGGGGATGCCCCACCCACGCGCAACGACAGCTGCGTGGCTGGTGATGCCGCCGCGGGTGGTGAGGATGCCACGGGCGGACTGCATGCCCAGCACGTCGTCCGGTGTCGTCTCGTTGCGGACAAGGATGACGGCCTTGCCGGAGTCGGCGGCCTCGATGGCGTCCTCGGCGTTGAACACGATCTCGCCGGTGGCCGCGCCCGGTGATGCGCCAAGCGCCGTGGTCAACAGTTCCAAGTCATCGCCGCCGGCAAACGTCGCGTGCAGGAACGCGCCGATGGCCCCGGCGGGCACGAGTGCCACTGCTTCTGCGATCGTGATGTCGTCGCCGCGACGGGCGCGTTGCACCGCGTCGGTGATGATGGCGGCGAGTGACTCGCCGGAAGTAGTGCCCATGCCTGTGTTCCCCTTCGTACGCCGCCCGGGCCCCCACGCCCAGACCGTGCACCTGGCACTGTAGTTGGAGCCGCGCATTTGGGCTCTAACGACTCGGCCAGCTTGATGACGGGCCAGCACACCGCCTGGCGGCCGTCTCCTACCACTTCCGGAAAGGTGAACTCGGCGCGAATGTGGCAACCTTGCCCGATGGGGAACGCGCGAGATACTTGGCAGCAGGCTTTTGACGAGTCGCGAACTCGTGCTGCGGACTATTCAACGATGTCGGGCGTGCCGCTGGCGCCGGTGTACGGCCCCGATGACGACGTGGCCGAAATGGGCGATTACCCGGGCCAGTACCCCTACACCCGAGGGCCGTATGCATCGATGTATCGCTCGAAACTGTGGACGATGCGGATGTTCGCCGGCTTCGGCACCGCTGACGACACCAACTGGCGTTTCAAGGAGATCATCAAGTCGGGCGGTGATGGACTGTCAACGGCGTTCGACATGCCGACGCTGCTGGGCCTGGACTCCGACGACCCGATGTCGTTGGGTGAGGTTGGCCGCTGTGGTGTCGCCATCGACACGTTGGCCGACATGGAAGACCTGTACGCAGGTATCGACCTCGGCGCCACCACCACCTCGATGACCATCAACTCGCCGGCCGCGCCCATCTTCGCGATGTTCATCGCTCAGGCGGAGAAGGCCGGCACGTCGCGAGCGCGGTTGGGCGGCACGCTGCAGAACGACATTTTGAAGGAGTATCAGGCGCAGAAGGAGTTCGTTTTCCCTCCACGTCAGTCGATGCGGTTGGTGCGCGACACCATCTTGTTCACGGCCGCCGAAATGCCGCGCTGGCACAGCGTCTCCATCTCTGGCTACCACATCCGCGAGGCTGGCTCGACGGCCGCTGAAGAGCTGGCATTCACGCTTGCCAACGGGTTCGCCTACGTGGAGTTGGCGATGAAGGCCGGCTTGCCGATCGATTCGTTTGCCCCGCGCCTGTCGTTCTTCTTCAACGCCCACATCGACTTCTTCGAGGAGATCGCGAAGTACCGCGCAGCTCGTCGCATCTGGGCGCGCTGGCTGCGCGATCGCTATGGCGCAGTCGCAGAGCGGTCACTGCAGCTGCGGTTCCACACGCAGACCGCCGGCGTGTCGCTGACGGCCCAGCAGCCCGAGGTCAACATTGTGCGCACCGCTATCGAGGCGCTCGCCGGTGTCTTGGGCGGCACGCAGTCGTTGCACACCAACTCGATGGACGAGGCGATGGCGTTGCCCACCGAGAAGTCGGCGCGCATCGCACTGCGCACGCAGCAGGTGATTGCGTTCGAGACCAACGTTGCCCACGTCGCCGACCCGCTTGGTGGTTCGTACTTCGTGGAAGCGCTCACCGACGAGATGGAACGTCAGGCGGAAGAACTGTTCGCGCACCTTGATGTGTTGGGCGACGGGTCCATGCTGGAGGGTTGCATCAAGGGCATCGAGGACAACTGGTTTCAGGGTCGCATCGCGGATTCCGCGTTCGACCTGGAGCGCAAGATCAACCGCGGCGATCGCATCGTGGTCGGTGTCAATCGCTTCACCGAGGGCAATGACGACATCGCGATGGACCTGCTGGAGATCACCAACGAAGACGAAGCCCGCCAGCTGAAGCGGCTGGACGCGGTGCGTCACGATCGCAACGGTGCAGCGGTGTCGGAGGTACTGGCCCGTTTGGCCAGCGAAGCAGCCGACCCGGAGATCAACCTGATGCCCACCCTCATTGAAGCTGCCAACGAGTACGCCACTCTCGGCGAAATCATGGCAACGATGGGCACCGTGTTCGGTCGCCACGTAGAAGTACCGGTGATCTGATGAGCGAGCGAATC
>JAYVVY010000405.1:0-3322 GCA_043786575.1 Ilumatobacteraceae bacterium | reverse complement strand
CGAAACACCGACGGTCGCTCACGGCCGACGATCACCTTCAACGCGTTGTTCAGAGCGAGTTGGCCAAGGCCGACCGCTGCCATAAAGGCAAACACCTCGCGGCTGCGCCGCCGGTAGAAGTCCACCCCCGCGACGGTGACGAGAGCAACCACGACGAACACCGAACTGCCCAACTGGGTGATCCATCGCAACGCGACGACTGCGCCCGAACTGCCGTGGCGTGAGCCCCATTCAGCCACCGACCGATCCGCATGAGCGAGCCAATTGTTGTTGTCGATCAGGCTCAGCAGCGCGCCGACGAAGAGTGCGACAACGAACAACACAAGGAAGCTGACCGTCAGTAGGAAGCCGCCGGCGGTCTTGCGGTCCATCCGCTGGCGAAGGAAGCGGGCGACTTTGGGATGGCTGACAATACTTCGACGAACGGCCCGTTCACCGGCGGCGGTGTCCACAGGGTCGACCTGCACTCGTCGCGACACCGACAGGGCGAAGGCCAGCAGCGCCGCACCCACACCGCAAAGAAACACCACCAAGGTCAGGCTCATAGGGTCGTCGTTCTCACACTGTCGCCGTCTTCACTTACCGGCTCGCGTTGCGCGGCCGCACGTCGCAGAATGAGCGCGGTGAACAGTACCGACGCACCGCCGAGCATGGCACCCATCACGACGTCGGTCAGGTAGTGCATACCGCGATACATCCTGGAAAGGCCGACGAAGATCGGTAACAGCACCGCCACTACGACAGCTGTGTATCGCATCCACCGGGCGCGTGTCCGCCAGAAAATGACGACAGCAATCGCGCTGTAGACAACTGCGGCAGCCACATGGCCGGAGGGAAAGCTTGAGCCAACGGGCGACGAGTCGAGCCGCGGCACATCCGGCCGCGGTCTGTCGACGATGGTGGTGATGGTGATGAAGGCCATCGCCTCAAGTATGAGCGGCACCACCACCATCAACGGCTCCAGCCAGCGCCGCCATCGGATCAGCATTGCGATGGCGACAATGGCAGTCACAACAATCTTGACCACGGTGTCGGCCATCATCGAGCCGATGAAACTCAGCGAATTGAGGGTCGAAGTTCGCTGATCGACGAACCAATTTGCGATCGATCGGTCGAGGCGCAGCAACCAAGAATCAGACAACCGCCTGGTCAGCAACCATCCCACTGCACACCACACCACGGTGAACGCAAGGTAGGCGGCGCCCAAGAGGCCACCTTCGTGGCGGCCAAGGAGCCACGTGCTGCGAAGGCGCGTGTCGGGGGAGTCGGTCTGCACGCTGGCGGTGCTCATCACGGCGCCTGCAGTCGACGGCGTGTGAACGTCACCAGGCAAAAGATGCCGTAGGCGGCAAACCCAATTCCGACGATGACTACGACGAGCACGCCCCAAGATTCGGTTGCAACACGCCGAAGTGCGCCATCGAGGCCGGTTGCTTCGCTGGCGACGTACGAGACCGCCGATCGAACGAGAAAGAACCCAACCAATCCGAATCCGACCCCGCGACCAATTTCGCCAACCGCGCCGAGTCGCTTCGTCCACCGCAACCGCGTTGCGGAGAGGCCCGCGAGATTCAGTTCGTCCGAGACGTCCAGTGCAATGCCCTTCTTGATGCGATAGAGGCCGACGCAGATGATGATCACCCCGACTGCGCCGATGACCAGCCGCCCTGCGGTGTGCGACATGAACGACTCCGAGATATCGGTGACCTTCGTGTTGCCGTTCTGATCGACGGAGGAATCCCGTGCCAACGCAATGGCGCTGACGGCAAATGTGGTGTAGACAACCGCGCTCACGAGGTAGCCAATTCGGTGCACCATGGCCTCGCCGTCGGTGCCGCCGGGCAGCAAGGCAGACACCACTCGCCAGGCGGCGTAGATCAGCATGCCTGCGGCGAGCAGCCACAACAGCACTGTGCCCCCTGTGGAGGACGCGACGGTTTTGATGGCGCCGGTGGGGCTTGCTTCCTGTTGGCCACTGACCGGTGCTGTGTTCCAGCCGGATGCTTTGGCGGCCACGGACAGCGCGAGGAAGCCGGCGATGACGTACACGACGCCTTTCGCGAACCACCCGATTCGGCCGACTTTGACGACCGCAGGATGGTCACTGGACAGTCGTCGAAGTGGGTTGTGCTGCTGCGTCATCATGGGGCGGAGATTGGGTAGAGAGCCATAGCCACGCTGTTCCCAGCCAGTCTCCCTCTCAAACCACTTTGACCCCGAGGTGTGCAGCGGGACCCGGGTTCAGTCAGCCAGTGACGGGTAGCGCGACTGCGGCCATGGCGATGGCGAGTGCGTGGCCGAGATTCAGTGAATCGACGCCGCGGTGCATGGGAATGCGTACGTCGAACTGTGTGGCCTGGCGAGCCTCGTCGGTGAGGCCAGGGCCTTCGGCGCCGGCAACCAGCGCGACCTTGTCCGGCATGCCCATGTCGAACAGACTGTTGGCTTCGGCCGCGGGTGTCAGCGCCCACGTCTCAAAGCCGGCGTTGTTGAGGTGCTCGATGGGGTTGGGCCACCGATCGCAGCGCATCACTGGCAGGTGCAAGATCTCGCCCATCGAGACGCGCACGGCGCGCCGCGAATAGGGGTCGGCGCAGGTGGGGCCCAACAGCATTGCATCGAAGCCCAGAGCGCGGGCCGAACGGGCAACCGCGCCGATGTTCTCCTTGTCGTTCGAGCCTTCCAGAACCAGCACTCGGCGAGCACCGGCGAGTACGTCTGGCAGCGTCGGGTTCCGTCGCCGCGTCACCGACGCCAGCACCCCACGGTGCACGTCGAAGCCGGCAATCTCCGCCATCACTTCACGACTGGCCACATACACAGGCATGCGTGTGGGTTCAACCGTGTCCTTCAACCGCTCGTAGCGCGAGGGGGACAGCAGGAATGATTTCGCCGTGAACCTGGAGGTGACCAACCGGGTGATCACCAGTTCGGTTTCGGCAATGAAATAGTCGAGCGTGTCGGCGGCGTCGCCTCTGTCGCGAAGGCCCAGGTAGTCGGCAACGCGGGGGTCGTCGGCGGACTCGATTCGGATCGGCACGGACCCGACTCTACGATCGCCGACGCCAGGAAAGGGTTGCGAACAGACGTTCGCCGCGCCAAGATGACGCGATGACCGGCCGAACCGCTCCTCTCGTCGCCACCGACGCAGAACTGATCTGGCAACAATGCCTCTTCGCGTTCGAGGAACCAGCGATCGACCCTGGCTGCAGTGGTCTCACGCGCACGTGGCTGGACGAGACCTCATGGGTGGACGTCGTACCGCGCTGGCTCAGCGGTGCCGACCTGGTTTTTGCCGAGTTGGTCGCCAAACTGCCATGGC
>JAYVVY010000404.1:0-4230 GCA_043786575.1 Ilumatobacteraceae bacterium | reverse complement strand
GGGTGAGGTTCGTCGACACGCAGTAGAACGGGAGCCACAGGTCTTCGATGTCGTAGCCACCGAACATCGCGTCGAGGTTCTTGCTGATCCGCTCACCCTTGAGCAGCGCCACAATTGGGATGGTGTAGTCCAGGAGCCGATGGAATGACGAGATGGCATGTGCTTCGAGCGCTTCGTCGTTCAGATCGAGTGCAACCCCACCGGCAACCGGCGCGCCCATCGAGCATCCACCAATCGCATCGATCGGTACACCGGACTCACGCAGAGCCCTGATCACGCCGAGGTGAGCGAAACCTCTCGCACCTCCACCGCTGAGCACCAAGCCGACACCATTGCCCGACGCGAGGCGAGCGACGCGCGCCGTATCGGCAGCGGAGCCCTGGCGGAGATGGACGACTTCATCCACCCCGAAGTCACGCACGAGTTGTGCCGTGCCTCGCGGGCGATCAGCGCTGGCTGGATGGAGCACGCCGAGCATCCGCCGCACGTGCGCAAAGCCGTCGAGTTCGCCGAACAACTCTTGGATCCGGGCCCGCTCTGCGGCATCGGGCCGGGCGGACGCGATCACCAGGACGCGATCGGCCTGGCGGAGCGAACGGCGCGTCCAGTGGGTCATCCCGGCGTCGGTCTCGAGGACGACATGGTCGCTTCCGACGTCGGCCTCGTGCATGAACTCGGACAGTCGCGGTACGCCGACGTTGTCGACCGAAACCTGGGAGATGTCGGATCGATTGAGGATCGCATCGACACGGTCGCTGGACAGATGCCGGGTCGATCCGAAGTGTCCGATTTCTTCGACCATGGCAGCAACGAGGTGGCCGGACGCCGCCGGCGCCGTGACAGCGATGGTGAGCGACGAGGCCCGCCCGACAACGCGGCGTGGCTGTTTGCGGAGTCGAGCGATCACGCTGCGAGCGACATGAAGCATCAGCGCGGGGGACCTCATGACGAGTTCTTCGAACGTCTCGGTTCGCAATGTTGCAAGCGTGGAGTCGCGCACCGCTCGTACGGTCGCCGAACGCGGCGCATTGTCCAGCAAGCCCAGCTCGCCGACCACGTCGCCACGTCCCAGTTCACCGATTCGCTCTTCGGGCCCTTCGTCGGTCGACACCAAGACGAGCAACCGGCCGCCGACGATGAAGTAGGCCGCATCGGAGGGGTCGCCTTGTGCGAAGAGCAGCTCGCCGGCTGCCAGCCGGCGCCACTCGATCCGGTCGACGATGTCTTGGACCAGCGACGTGTCGCGTGCGCCGAGCAGGTCGGTGACCATTCCGGCCACCTGCGTGCGGTCGATCCGCTCGCGCGCTTGCGCCGACACAGCGTCGGCGATTTCGGGATTGTCGAACAACCACTTCTCGAAGTCGGTCCGCGCGATCACGATCACCTCGGTCGGGCCGTCAGCGCGCAACGTTGCGGTTCGTCTGCCACCAGCAATCACGGTGACCTCCCCCACCACGCCGCCGATCCCGATGGTGCCCACTTCGACTTCGCCGAACGGGCCGGCGGTCGTTGCGATGAGGGTCCCGGATGTGACGAAGTAGACGTCGTCGGCCTCGTCGCCTTCATGTACGAGCACGGCGCGATCGGCGAGGGCTACCGGGTGTGTGTGAGAGGTCAGAGTCTCGATCATCGATGCTGCGAACTTCACGCCTCGTCCCCCATGACATCGGAACTTCCGTTGCGACCCTGCAGACCGTAGCCGCCCTGAGAGGGTCGCGCGCAGTTGCGTTGAAATGGCGATGTGTCGCGGTGGCATGCCGGATCCGCGCTAGATACGCACCACGTCGGTAGCACGATGGGAGGCAATCGGTGTTTCTTGAAAGCAAAGTCACCGAGATCGCGATCGGCCAGATCCGCGGGTTCGTCAAGCCGTCGAAGGCGGAACGGCTGGCAGCGTTCGAGCTGTTCGTCGAGCTGTCCGTGCGAGTCGCCCCGACGCGTACTTCGCTCTGCGCTCGTTCCTGCGTACAGAGATCCTGCAGCGGGGCGCTCGAACGCCGCTGTTCCTCTCCGACCTCGCGGACCCTGACGGTTTCGCCGCGACCTCATCGCCGTTTCGGATCGATTGCGAAGGAATGCTGGCCACGTTCTACGTCGACGCCGGCCGAATCGACGACGCCGCGCGTCTCATCGAAGAGACGGTGCTCGCCGCCGCCGCCCGCTTCCACGGACAGACGGCTCGAGAACAAAGGTCGAGCAACAGGCCGCGTACATCCGCTCCGTTGCGGCGCGTAGTCCGACCGGCTAGCGCACCACACGGGAGCGCAGGTGGATGGCTCCGGAGCCGAAGGTGCGGTTCTCGATGACTTCCAGTTGCACCCTGCGATCAGCTTGCGGAAAGTAAGGAATTCCGCCACCGACCAGCACCGGGTAGAGCGTCGCGCGGTACTCGTCAATCAAGTCGAGTGCCGCAGCCGACGCTGCGAGTGTCGCGCCCCCGATCGCGATGTCGCCGTCCCCCGGCTCGGCTCGCAACCTAGCGATCTCCTCCGCCACGCCGCCCGCGACCAGCCGAGCGTTGCCTTCAACGGCCGAGAGTGTGGTGGAGAACACCACCTTGGGCAGCGGCTTCCACAATGCAGCCCACTCGCGCTCGGCGTCATCAAGCGAAGGGTCCTGGTCGGCGGTCTCCCAATACAGCATCGTTTCGTAGAGCCGGCGGCCCATCAGATGGGCGCCGGTATGGCGCAGCTCGTCGAGGTGAAAGCGAAAGATTTCCTCGTCCGGAAAGGTGAACTCGAAGCCGCCATCGGGGCCAACGATGTAGCCGTCCAGGGAGACCCCCATCGAGTACGTCACGGTGCGCATCAGTGCCCTCCTTGGTGTTGCGCTCGACAGTACGCCGTGTTGTCAGGGCGGGTGCGACGCCGGCGGTTCCGCGCAAGCGCGTGTGCTCGTCCGAGTTTCAGCACGCGCTGCGGACGACGGCCCGAATTCTGTTCGCTGTCCAACTGCAAGACTGCGATTGTGTACCGGTTCAACGACGTTGAGATCGATCCGGCGTGTCGCGAGATCCGGCGCGCCGGCGTTGCGGTGCACCTCGAACCGCAGGCGTTTGATCTCCTCGTGCTCCTCATCGAGCATCGAGATCGAGTGTTGCCGAAGACTGACCTACTCGATGGCGTGTGGGGGCATCGCTTTGTCTCCGAGGCGAACCTGACAACGCGCGTCAAAGAAGCGCGACGGGCGGTCGGCGACGACGGCGCTTTGCAGCACACCATTCACAACGTCCGTGGCCGCGGCTACCGCTTCGTGGCGCGAGTCGCCGATGACAGCACGGCGCGGGCACCGGGTCCAGTCGGGCTTGTCGGCCGCGAGGACGACTTTGCCAGGGTGGCAGCGGCACTTCGCTCCCAGCCACTTGTGACGCTGCTGGGGTCCGGCGGGGCGGGCAAGACTGCGCTCGCTCGGGCGATGCTCGGCGAAACCTTGGTCGCCGGCATCGACGGTAGCCACTTCGTCGACTTGAGTGCGCTGGAGCCAGGGGCCGACGTTCTGTCAGCGGTTGCCCTTGCACTCTCCATCTCGCTGGACGCGGCACGGCCGGAGATCACCGTGTCAGCCATCGCTCGGCTCGACGCACTGGTCGTATTCGACAACTGCGAGCACGTCGTTGACAGTGCTGCGGACCTGATCGAACGGCTGCTGTCGGTTCCGGATCGTGGGGTCCGGATCCTCGCAACCAGTCGCTCGCGGTTGGGGGTCGGGGGCGAGTGGATCCACGAGGTTGCACCGCTCGACGCAGCTGCAGCCCTCGCCCTGTTCGCCCAACGTGCGAGCGCCGCATGGCACGACTGGGACCTCGACCGCACGGACCGCGACCGTCTCGATGCGATGCTGGCCAAGCTCGATCGGCTCCCACTGACAATCGAGATGGCGGCCGCTCGCTTGGGCTCGATGACGTTCGACGACATCGTCGACTCGCTCGATGCCGGCGCGCCGGTGCTGCAGGTGTCGCACCGTGCAAGCGGTCATCGCCACCGAAACCTGGACTCGCTGGTGAGCTGGTCGGTCGGCCTACTGCCCGACGAACAACGGCGGGTTTTCGAGGACTGTTGCGTGTTCGCAGGCCCTGTCACCGTCGAAGACGCGGCGGTCGTGCTCGGCACAGGTTCGACGACCGTGGTGCAGCTCGCCGATCTCGCGGAACGCTCGCTCCTTGCCGCAGATCTCAGCGCGACCTCGGCTCGCTATCGGATGCTGCAGACGGTTCGATCGTCGATGACCCCA
>JAYVVY010000403.1:0-1830 GCA_043786575.1 Ilumatobacteraceae bacterium | reverse complement strand
CTTCGCGGCCGAGTTCAAGCTGCGAACCGTCGTGTGGGAGTTCGGTGGCGAAACCCTTTCAGACCAGTTAGTGGCCACTGCTTCCAAGATTGCTGAGCGAGTGCCGCTGGACGTTGCAGCACTGCTCAGCGACGAAGAGGCCGCCGCAATTCAAGAACGCGCGCAATGGGTCGTCGAGCATCGCGTGTTCCCGGTCGACAACAGCGGCCGCCGCTACCCCTGGCCGTTGGTGTAGCGCCAGCAACTACGACGTCCGAAAACGTCGGAAGGCGGCCCTTGCGGGCCGCCTTCTTCCGTTCCGGTGTTGCTCGGTCAGCCGCGACTCTGCAACGCCTCGATCAGCTTCGGCAGCACCTTGTGGACGTCGCCCACAATGCCCAGGTCGGCAATGCCGAAGATGGGGGCTTCCTTGTCCTTGTTGATGGCAATGATGTTCTTCGAGCCCTTCATGCCCACCATGTGCTGGGTGGCGCCCGAGATACCGCAGGCGATGTACACGCCCGGCTTCACAACCTTGCCGGTCTGGCCGACCTGATAGCTGTACGGCACCCAACCCGCGTCGACGATTGCTCGCGACGCACCCGGGGCGCCCCTGAGCAGCTTGGCCAGTGTTTCGACCATTTCGTACTTGGCGGCTTCGCCAAGGCCGCGGCCGCCCGAGACCACGATGGTGGCTTCGTCCAGCTTCGGGCCCGATGTGGCCTCCACGTGCACGGCAACGACTTGCGCAGCGCCGGTGGTGCCCAGTTCGGGAACCGGTGCGGCGGTGACCGCAGCGGCAGTGCCGCCGGCCGACTCGGCTGCGAAGCTCTTCGGGCGGAACGCGGCGAGGAACGGGCCGGCGCCGGAGAACTGAGTGGTGACCAGTGTGTTGCCGCCGAAAATCGGGGTGGTGACGCTGACCGAACCGCTACCTGAGCTGGCATCGAGGGTGACGTCGACGTTGTTGGTGAGCACCGTGCGGTCGAGCTTGACCGACAGGCGGCTCATCACGTCGCGGCCCTCAGTCGTCTGCGGGAACATGATCAGGTCGGGCGAATCGCCACCATCGATCACGGCCTTCATCGCTGCCGAGACGGCAACGCCGGGCAGCTTGCCGGCCAGATCGCCAGTGGCGTACACCTTGGTGGCACCGTGCTCGCCGAGCGACGCGGCAACGGCCGACGCATCGCCACCGACGAACGCGGTGACATCGCCGAGCGACCGTGCCTTGGTGAGGAGTTCCAGTGTCGCCGTGGTTGGCGCACCGTTTGCTTCTTGTGAGAAAACCCAGATGTTCATGTCGTCGCTCCTCAGATGACCTTTAAGTTTTCGAGGAACGCCACAATCTTGGCGAAACCCTCTCCGTCGTCTTCGATGATCTCGCCAGCGGCGCGGGCCTCGGCCTGCGTGACGCTGACGATGCTCTGACCGGCACCGGCCCAGCCGACGGGGGTGACCCCAAGGTCGGCGGCGGTGACAGTCTCAATCGGCTTGCCCTTGGCAGCCATGATGCCCTTGAAGCTGGGGTAACGGGGCTCGACGACGCCAGCGGTAACGCTGATGACAGCGGGCAGCGGGCAGGTGACCTCGTCGAAACCATCTTCGGTCTGGCGGTTGACGTTGAGGGTGCCGTCGGTGATGGCGACGTGCTTCGCGAACGTCACCGAGGGCAGGCCGAGCACTTCGGCCAGCTGCTCGGGCACGGTGCCGGTGTAGCCATCGCTGGATTCGGTGGCGGCGATCACCAGGTCGAACGCCCCCATCTTCTGGATGGCCGCACCCAACACCTTGGCGGTGGTGAGCGCATCGCTGCCCTGCAGCGCCGGGTCGGAGACGAGCGTGCCCTTG
>JAYVVY010000402.1:0-2824 GCA_043786575.1 Ilumatobacteraceae bacterium | reverse complement strand
GGGCGACCCTTCACCATCCGCTGCTCCAGCCGGTCGTGGATGGTGCCGTCGGAGTGCATGCGGTGCAGGTGTGGTTTGCACTCGTTGGGGCGGGGCACGTCGGGCATCTGTTCCCATTGGCCGTGGTGGTCCAACGGCCGGTCGCCCAACGCCGCGTTCACCGTCAGAATCTCGCGGTTGCCCACATGGCAGACGGCGCGAGCCTGCGTGATCTGGTGGCCTTCTACCGCAATGGTGACGTCCACGTCCAGGAACTCGCCCGGCTTCGCGTACGAGAGGTATTGGGCAGTTGCCCACACCACCTCGCGGCCGCTGGTGCCCTCCATCGCGGAGATGGCCGCTCCCAGCCCGGAGCCGCCAAACAGGAACCCACCGCCGGTGGTCAGCGACTTGGCCACCTCCATCGACCAGCGATACGGATTGTGGCTTTGCTCAAGACCAAGAAACGAACGACTATCCATGAACGCTCGACTCTACGCGGCCGCGGGCCGCACGACGGCAGCGCAACATTCGACGACGGGTACAGTCCACCACATGGGGAACACACCTTGGCAGGGCGATGCCTGCTCACTTGTCGAAGAGTTTCGGGCAGGGCGGCGCACGCCGCTGGAGGAACTGCAGGCCACGTATGAGGCCATCGAGGCCAGCACGCTCAACGCGTTTTGCTATCTGCCGCGCGAACAGGCGGAGGCCGCTGCTCGCAGCGCTGACATGAGCAAGCCATTCGGTGGCGTGCCGATTGGAGTGAAAGAGCTGGACCAGGTGGAGGACTGGCCCGATACTCACGCCTCGATCCCGTTGAAGGACCAGGTTGCCGGCTACACGAGCACGATGGTGCAGCGTCTCCGCGACGACGGCGGCGCAGTGCTGGTTGGTCTCACCAACGCCAGCGAGTTCGGTGGCGTGAACGTCACCCGCACCAAGCTCCACGGCACCACGCACAGCCCATGGCAGCACGGCAAGACACCCGGCGGTAGCAGCGGTGGCACGGCGGCCGCTGTCTCGGGGGGCCTGGTCACCCTGGGTACCGCTGGCGACGGCGGCGGCAGCATTCGCATCCCGGCCGGGTTCACCGGCATGGTCGGCCTGAAGGGCACAATCGGCCGCATTCCTCGCGGCCCGAAGGCGTCGTACGGCAACCTCACCGTCACCATTGGCTGCATCTCGCGGTCGGTGCGCGATACCGCACGCTGGTTCGACGTCAGCAACGGCTTCGACGCTCGCGACCCTCTGAGCCTTCCCCGCGAGACCGGTTGGGAAACAGGGCTGGGAACTCACCTGGAATCACTGCGCGGTGCCCGCGTCGCGTTCGCACCCAACTGGGGCAGCGCCGTTGTGTCGCCCGTGATGTGGGAGTTGTTGGAGGAGGCAGGCGTCGCACTCGTCGCCGACTGCGGCATGCGTCGGGTCGACGGCGTCGACACCTCGCTGCCACGCATGGGCTCTGCCTGGGCGCTCAGCGGCAACATCGCCATCGAGGCGCAATTGGCCGACGTCTGGCCCGCCTGCGCCGACGACCTGACACCCGAGATTCGATTCGGGATGGAGATGGCCGTGGGCAAGTACGACTCGGCTGCGCGCGCCAAGATCGAACGGCGCCGCATCGAGCTCAACGAGGCAATGGCCCGCATCTTCGACCCGGCCGATGGCGTCGATTACGTCATCACGGCCAGCAACCCCGACGTCTCGTTCGACGCCGACGGTCCGCTGCCCAGTGTCTTTGGCGGCATCGAAGGTGGCGCCGGTAACAACGGCCGGCTCACCTTCGCCGCCAATCTCCACGGCAACCCCGCCATCTCGATTCCGGCGGGTGCCATTGACGGCCTGCCGATCGGGTTGCAAGTAGTCGGGCGCCACTACACCGAGCAGCTGTTGCTCGACCTTGCACTCACCGCCGAGCGCAATCGCCCGTGGCCGC
This sequence comes from Ilumatobacteraceae bacterium, assembly GCA_043786575.1. Taxonomy (GTDB): domain Bacteria; phylum Actinomycetota; class Acidimicrobiia; order Acidimicrobiales; family Ilumatobacteraceae; genus UBA668. The sequence continues at coordinate 906 of JAYVVY010000402.1, read as the reverse complement.
TGGTGGCCCCCGGGTCTCCGGTGTGACGAGCACCGCAACCGCACCGCGCACTCCGTTCACTGCCGAGCAGCGGCTGTTGGCGACCGGCCTGGTGCTGGCCGTCATGTTGGTCGCGTTCGAAGTCACGTCTGTCATCACCGCGCTGCCCACCATCACCGACGAGCTGGGCGGCGACTCGCTCTACGGCGTCTCACTGTCCATCTACACACTTGCCAATCTGGTGGCTCTGGTAGCCGCAGGCGAGCTGGCGGACCGGCGCGGGCCAGCGTTGCCATTTGCAATCTGCATCATGACGATGGTGACTGGTTTGGTCGTCGCCGGCTTCGCACCATCGATGACGTGGATTGTTGTTGGTCGTTTCCTGCAAGGGGCCGGCGCAGGTGGCTTCTCCCCCATCGCCTACATGTTGGTGAAGCGTGCGTTCCCCAACGACAGGCAGGCGATGATGTACGCCGTTCTGTCGGCCGGCTGGGTGCTGCCCAGTCTGTTCGCGCCGTTGCTCGCTGGCTGGGTCACCGACACGTTCGGGTGGAAGTGGGTGTTTCTCGGCCTTGTGCCGTTCGCCCTCGCCGTCGGCGCGCTGGCCGTGCGCCCCATGCTGCGCTACGGGCCGCTGCCGTTCGATCGCATCGGCAGCAAGATCCCGGCCGCCGTCATCGCTGCTACCGGCATCGGCATGTTGGTGACCGGTCTACAGATCGCCAATCCCGTCGCCGCTGTCGCAACCTCGGGGGTCGGCCTCGCGCTGTCGATCCCGTCTCTCCGCCGCCTGCTGCCGGCAGGCATCATCACGGCCAGGCGCGGGCTGCCCGCAATCATCGCCTGCCGCATCATCGCCACCGCCGCATTCCTCGGCGCCGACAGTTTCATTCCCCTCGCAGCCGACCGCACCCACGGCGCCAGCCC
>JAYVVY010000401.1:0-2234 GCA_043786575.1 Ilumatobacteraceae bacterium | reverse complement strand
TATGCCGGTTGATTTACAGTCAACTCCCTTTGGCCACTCGGGCACCGACCCATTGCGGTGAAAGACGATATCGGCTCGTGCATGGTTGGCGTTACTCTTTACGGCATGTCCACATTCGATGTCGTATCCGAAATCGACCGCCAAGAAGTCAAGAACGCAATCGACCAGGCGCAGCGTGAAATTGGTACCCGTTTCGACTTCAAGAACACCGACTCGTCGATCGAGCTCAACGACCTAGTGCTGACGCTGCGCACGGTCAGCGAAGATCGCCTGGCCGCCCTGCGCCTGGTCGTGGAGGAGAAGTTGGTCAAGCGCGGCGTGTCGCTGAAGGGCACCGACTACAGCAAGGTCGAGGAAGCAACGCAGAACACGGTGCGCCAGGTGGTCACCCTCAAGGTCGGCATAGGCAGCGACAAGGCTCGCGAGATCAACCGCATGATCAAGGAGAAAGGCCCAAAGGGTGTCAGTAGCCAGACCCAAGGCGAGACTGTGCGCGTCACCGGCAAGAAGCGCGACGACCTACAGGCCGTCATCGCGCTGCTGAAGGGTGCCGACCTCGGTATCCCGCTGCAGTTCCAAAACTTCCGTGACTGACCGGCAACGGAGCAGGCTCAGGCGGGGGCGCAGCCCAGCCGGTTTGGGTCCGGCAGCGGGTGGTTGGCGGGAGCTGACCAACCCTCAGCGTTGTCCATCACGCCGCGCTCATCGGCCATCGACACAGGGTCGCCGCCAAACACGGCACAAGCCACCTGGGTCGAGGGCAACGTGGGCTGGGCGTCCATCAGCAGTCGGTATTGCTCGGCTCGCAGTGGCGCTCCGCCCAGCGCAAGGTACCCGGCACCAGAGGTAGTCGGCACGCCGGCGCCCGGGTCGCACGCATTGATCTGCAGCTGCATGGGCGAGCCATCCGTGGTCAACGTCACTGTCGTACCTGAGGCCGTCGGGGCGGTGGCCGCCCACGCCTGGAAGGCCGCGGTCACTGATTCCAGCGACGACTGGTCAACCTGCAGGTGAGCAACCACGCACGCACCCGCGGGGCTGTCGACGATTTGAACATCATCGTTCTGCCACGCCAGCGCCGCCTCCCAGGCAGTGTTCTCATTGATACGGCCGGCCAACGCGTGGTACCAGAACAGCATTCCCTGCGAGACGAGCGCGGGGCTCTCCACCACACCAGCGGTCAGGCGGCGAATATCGAGCACCTGCCCATCGGTGAACGTTGCCGCCGTCTCCACAGCGGCACGCTCGTCGATCGGAATCGACTCGAAGTAGGGGCGAAGGGCCACGCCCAACCGGCCCGCAACGACCGATGCAAACGGCGACGGGGAGGCGGCGATCTGATAGGTGCCGTAGAGGCCGAAGATCTGCGTCACGATGTCGGTCCGTTCCTTCGGCGTGGCCAGCTCCACCGCGGTGGCCAGCGCATCGGCGTCGTAGTACGCCTGTGTGCCACGTGCGGCGGTTGGCGACACATCCTTGATCCGATCGCTCCAACCGAATTGCTGGTCGAGCAACGCCATTGCGAGCGCACGATGCATACCGAACCGGTACAAGTCCTCCGGCATCTTGTCGGCAACGAAGATCGTCTCGCTCTCCGGGTCGTAGAACGCAGGCGAGTCGGGCAGCGCTGCCATACCAATCCGGTTGAGGTCCAGTTGGCCGGTGAGCAGGCCAAGCGCGCGCCACTCGCCGGCCCGTGTTGCCAGGTCGTCATCGGTCACGCCGAGCGACACCGTGACCAGCTTCGCTGCGTAATCCGGCACTGGCAGGGTCGTCACTGTGATGGGGTGGTCGAACGACAGGCCCCGTGCCGCCTCGACGTCGCTGACGAGCGTCTTTACCTCGCCCTCCCATCGCTTGTCGAGAAAGTAGTACTTGCCGGCGTAGCCCGCACCCCCAAGTACTCCGACGAAGACCAAAAGCGTCACAAGTCGGACGAGGACGTGCTTCTTCTTCTTGCGGGTCGCTGGAGTGAACGTCGACGTATCGACCACGCTCGCACGAGCGGGTGACGCCGGCGCCGAGTGACGCGCTGTGTACATCTCATGCTGGCTCAGCGACGGCACGGCAGCCGGCCGGTCATTCGAGAACGAGATTGCCGGCACCGCGACTGGCCCGGCATTCTCCTCCTGATCGGGCAGGAATGCCAGACGATTCAGCTCGGCTTCGACGTTCGACTTCGGTGCGGGGCGAGGAGCGACGGGTTGGGCGACTTCAACCAGCGGGGCAGTTGC
>JAYVVY010000400.1:0-2545 GCA_043786575.1 Ilumatobacteraceae bacterium | reverse complement strand
GGTGCCTCGTCGGCGCGCTTCCGCCTTCGCCTGCTCGAGCAGCGGGTCCGCGATCTCGACCGTCGTCTTCATATGGGTACCCATACTACCAAGCCCCATGGTCCCACGTGTCGAGTTCCGCTGCGTCCTCGTCAAGCCCTGGTTCCCAACCAAGGTGACCAAAGCGCGTCGGGTCCATCCATGGCATCTCGTGAAGTCCAACACGTGCCAGCGCCTCATCGACCGTCTTCAGGCGTCTGTACATTCCTGGGCTCTCATCGCTGAGCTCTCGAGGTTCGACGTACTTCCACACGTCGCCCGCCATATCAATGTTGAGATAACGCCGTGTGTAGCTGTGTTTGCTCAGTATGAGCAGCGGGCGACCGGGGCGTCGCCAGCCACCCATACACATGAAGTCATCGATGTCGAAGAAGACTGCCATCGGGTGGTGAGCGATCCGTTCTTGGAACTGATGCAGCGGCGCACACCATTCGGTGCACTCGCCGGTTGGGTTGTCCGGCGGAAACACAATATGACGGGACACAACATCGCGGCTGTTCGGCATGACCGACCTCCTCGTGAGATTGAACACGGGGTCGGCTTGCCGACGATCCGGCCTGATGGCCGTGAAGTCGACCATATCGTCGACTACGGCTCTCGCAACAACGGCGCGCTCAGGTGCGGTGCAGCCGCCATGTGACGTCAATGCCAACCTCGCCCGGCGCCGCTGGCACGTCCGGTTGTTCGAAGACTCGGGTGAAGCCGACCTTCTCGGGAACCCGCCCGCTCGCGGTGTTGGCCGCGTCGTGGTGAATCTCCACATGCAATGGGGTAAGAACGACGCCTGCCGCAACAACGGCCTGCTTCAGGTGATGTGGTGCAGCACTTGCTCAACCCGCTTGACGACACCCGCCGGGGCGCGGTCGACACGCTCGAGCAATCGCTCGGCGGGCACGCTTCGCAGCAGGTCTACGGCAAACGTGGTTTTGTCGACAGTCACCCGCCAGGGAAAGGCCACGTCACCTGGCAACGGGGGCAGCTCAGGCGCGACCAGCACACGTCCGGCCAAGCGGTGGAAGCGTTCGTTGGAGACCACGAGAACCCGCAACCGAAGATCCTCATTCAAGTCGGCGAGGTAAATGTCGCCGATTTCGATCACGCGATACCGTCAAATGAGCGATCGACTACTGCCTCAGATTGAGCAATTGCGTCCTGCTGATCCGCTGTGAGAGAGGCCCGCCACGCGGCTGCGGCCTCGGCTTGCGCCCAGAAACGGTCGGCCTCCAGCACGTCAAGCGCTTCAGTGATCGTGTCCTCGTAGGTCGCGCCACCAAGTGCTCGCAACCTCTCGCGAGTGGCAACACTGACCTTCACGGTGGTCGAGTCCATATACCGATCGTATACCAGCGGTTGCCGCCCTGTCGCCTGCATGCTCAGCGGAAGTCGCGGCTGGGGTTGTTGGCGGCTACAGCGAGCGGGGTGAGCTCTTCGGCACTGATGTTGATGACGCCCTCACTGCGTTCCAGGCGACCGCGAATCAGCAGTGCAGGGGCACCGCGGGCGATCTTTCGATAGCGCGCCCAACAGCCTTTCGAGACGACGATGTTGATCAGGCCGGTCTCGTCCTCCAGGTTCATGAACGTCACACCCTGTGCCGTCATCGGACGCTGGCGATGCGTCACCACACCCGCCACCAGCACCTTCGTTCGCGGCTCGCAGTCCCACAGCCCGACGGCCGTCACCACACCCTGCTGCGCCAACGCATCACGCAAGAACTGGGTCGGGTGACCGTTGGGCGCAACACCCGTCGCCCACAGGTCTGCGACTGCGACCTCCAGCGGTGCCATGCCCGGCAGGTGCGGCGCCTGCTGGCCCACCACGATGCCCTCCAGCCGACCGGGGCGCGACTGCACCGCGGCACCCACTGCCCACAACGCCTCGCGTCGTTCCAGCCCGAGGCTGCGCTCGAAGACGCCGGCGGTGGCCATCGCTTCCAGTTGCGGCAACGTGAGCGCCGGCACCGCCCGCACCAACTCCTCCAACGACGCATACGGTCGACCGGCCTCGATTGTCGCCGCTAGCTCGCTGCCCACACCGCGCACCGACCCGACACCAAGCCGAACAGCGACGCCGCCGACGCTGTCGGGGCAGGGCTCCAGCGTTGCCAGCGCCAACGATGCATTCAGGTCTGGTGAGTGCACGATGACGCCATGGCGACGAGCGTCTTGGCACAGCGAGTGCGGGCTCCAGAAACCCATCGGCTGCGCATTCAACAGCGCTGCGCAAAACGCCGCCGGCTCGTGGAACTTGATCCACGACGACGAGTACACGAGATAGCTGAACGAGACACTGTGCGATTCGGGGAAGCCATAGTTGGCGAAGGCGGCCATCTTCATGAAGATCTCTTCGGCGATCGCGCCGGTGATGCCGCGCTCGGCCATCCCCTCGAAGAGACGGATCTTCAACTGCTCCATCCGCGCCCGACTGCGCTTACTGCCCATCGCCTGGCGCAGTTGGTCGGCCTCGCTGGGGCTGAAGCCGGCGACGTCGATAGCCATCTGCATCA
>JAYVVY010000399.1:0-5947 GCA_043786575.1 Ilumatobacteraceae bacterium | reverse complement strand
ATGCCCATCACCTTGCGGCGCTCCATCCATTTCGTGCGGGCCAACAGCAGCACCATCGGCCGAGTGAAGAAGTAGGCGACCAGCAGGTCGCAGGCGGTGGACAGGCCGAGGAAGAAGGCGAAACCGCGGACGGCGCCAACCGTCAGGTACCACAGCACGAAGGCACCGATCAGCGACACGAGGTCGGCAATGACGATAGTGCGCCAGGCTGCCTGGAAGCCACGCTGGGCGCTATTGCGCAGCGTCTTGCCCGACCGAACCTCGTCTTTCAATCGCTCGAAGAACACCACGTAGGAGTCCACGGTGACACCCACCGACACGATGATGCCGGCGATGCCCGACAGCGAGAGCGCTAGGCCCTGCGTCTTGGAAAGAAAGGAGACGACGCTCCACAGAATTGCGCCGGAGATGAGGAGGCCAAGCGCCACGATCAGGCCGAGCGCCCGGTAGTAGAGGACCATGAAGATCAACACCATCACCAGACCGACGAGGCCTGAGATCCAGGCTGCGCGCAGAGAGTCTGCGCCGAGCGTCGGTGACACGTTCTGCACCGAGCGCAGCTCCAACTGCACCGGCAACGAGCCACTGTTGATGACGCGTGCAAGGTTGCGAGCTTCGCTCTCGCTGAACGAGCCGCTGATCTGGACGCTGCCGTTGAAGTTGTCGGTTTGAACGTTGGCCACCGACTGCAAGGTGCCGTCCAGCTCGATTGCCAGCTGCCCAGTGGGGCAGGTGACGGTCTTGTTGAAACATTGTGACGCCAGGGCGTTCCAGATGTCGTTGCCGGCAGCTCCGTCACGCAGATCGACGGTGACGCCCCAGCCGGAGTTGGTGATGATGGTTGCACTTGCGTTGTCCTGGAAGACTTCGCCGGTGCCCTGTTGCGGGCCGACCAGGCAGTATTGCGGCGGGTCTGCGCCCTGTACTGGCAAGAACTGCGAGTTTTCCGGGTCGCTCTCGGGAATCGGCAGGCCATTCTCGTCAACCGCCTGCGGGGCGGTTGTGGTGGTCGGCCCGGACGGCGTTGTCACCGGCGTCGTGGTGGCGCTGGCTGGCGTAATGCCAACCGTCGTCTCGGTGCCCGCCACCGTGGTTGGCGTTGCTTCGATGGTGGTCGATGTGTTGCTGCTGCTCACGCCACGACCAGGGCCGGGTGCCGCCGTTGTGACAGGGGTTGTGGCGGAGGTCGTGCTCACGGGAACAGTAGAAGCGCCGGGCACTGTCGTACCCGGAACGGTCGTGTCGCCGACCGCAGTTGTGGTGGTGGCGCTGAGGTCGAGTGTCTGGCACTGGCTCATCACCGGGCGCAAGTACACCTGGCCGGTGACCTGCACCAGTGCAATTGCCTCATTCTGGTTCTGCACGCCCGGCAGGTTGACGATAATTGCGTCGCCCTGACGGAAGATCTCCGGCTCTGCAACCCCGAGGGCGTCGACGCGCTCGCGGATCTTCTCAACGGCAAGGTCGAGGCTGGCGCTGCTGAAATCGGTACCCGCCTTTGGCTCCTGCGTGACGGACACGCCGCCTTGAAGGTCGAGCCCTAGCGTCGGATGAAGGCCGGTTGCCAGTACGACAATGAAGGAACCGAAGGAGACGACCATGATCATCACCAACGAAAGAATCAGCTTCCTGCGCATGTGGGGCGGTCAGTCCTCGGTGGAAGCGGTGGTGTCAGTGGTGATGACGTCGTCGATCTTGGTCTGCTTGGCCTTCGTGCCATCGTCGGTCGGGACAGCCGTCTCGCCCTTGGTCGTATCGACCTTGCGCTGAATCGACTGCTTTGCAATACGAATCTGCACGTTGTCGTCGATCTCGAGCCACGCGATGTCGCCCTCGAAGCTGGTGATGAAGCCGTAGACGCCGGAAGTCGTCATGACCTCGTCGCCGACCTCGATCGCGCTCTGCAAGGCAACGGCCTCGCGCTGACGGCGGCGCTGCGGACGAATCAACAGGAAGTACATCGCCACCGGAATGAGCATGAAGATGATCAGCGACGGCAGCGGGTTTGAGTTGCTTGACGCGGCGAGGAGTGGGGACAGGTGCATGAGGAGTCCAGGTGTTTGCGATGGAGGCGTGAGGCCTCGTTGACCGACGTGCGATTGTAGCCACGCGAGCCCGCCGAATGGCGTGCAGCCCTAGACCTTCATCCCCACACAGCCAGCACTTCACGGCGCAACGACTCGAAGCTGCCTGCCTTGATTGCGGCGCGCATCGAATCCATCAGCTGCAGCGTCCAGGCGATGTTGTGCAGACTGAGCAGGCGCGATGCCGTCGGCTCGCCGACTTGAAACAGGTGGCGGATGTAGCCCCGACTGTGCTGGGCACAGACCTCGCACCTGCACGTCGGGTCGAGCGGCTCGTTGGAGAGGGCGAACTTGGCGTTCTTGACGTGCAGCTTGCCCTCACTGGTCATTGCCGTGCCGTGGCGGCCGATACGGGTCTGCATGACGCAGTCGAACTGGTCGACACCAAGCCCAACAGCCTCCACGAGGCTGGCAGGGTCGCCCACGCCCATCAGGTAGCGAGGCCGATCGGTGGGCAAGTGGGCAAGCGCCGCGGCCAGGGCCGGCAGCATCTCAGCCCGGCTCTCCCCCACACTGAGGCCGCCGATGCCGTACCCGTCGAAACCCACCTCGACAGTTCGCTGCGCGCTCTCCACTCGCATCGTCTCGCTGATGCCACCCTGAACGATGCCGAACAGCGCCTGGTCGGTACGTTGGTGGGCCGCTTTCGCTCGCGCCGCCCATGCCGAGGTCCGTTCCAGAGCCTGGCGGATGACCTCCGGCGACGAGGGCAGCGGTGCGCACACGTCCAGCACCATCTGAATGTCGGCGCCCAACAGTTCCTGCGTGTGGACCGCGATCTCGGGGGTGAAGCGGTGCGACGAGCCGTCGTAGGTGCTCTTGAACGTCACCCCGTCATCGTCGACTTTCGGCTCCAGCGAGAACACCTGGAAGCCGCCGGAGTCGGTGAGAGTCAAACCCTTCCACGACGCGAACTTGCCCAGCCCACCAAAGTGAGCGACCGTCTCAGCGCCGGGGCGCAACATCAGGTGATACGTGTTGCCGAGCACGATCTCGGCGCCCAACCGTTCGTAGTCATCGGCGCTGAGGTACTTGATGGCGCCACGAGTACCCACTGGCATGAAGCACGGGGTCTGGTAGCTGCCGCGAGCTGTGTGCGCCACGCCGGTGCGGGCGTTGCCGTCGATGGCGGTGAGCTCGAATTGGACGGTATGCATTTACGTCAGTCTCCGGTCCAGCAACATTGCATCGCCGAAACTCAAGAAGCGATACTCCTCGCGGAGCGCTTCTTCATACAGGGACCGCCATCGAGGCCCCACGAACGCTTCGATCATCATCAGCAGTGTGGTGCGCGGCATGTGGAAGTTGGTCATCAGTGCGTCGACGACCTTCCATTCGTAGGGACGGTGGATGAACAGCCGAGTCCGGCCCTCGGGCACGCCGAGGGTGGCGGCACTCTCCAGTGCGCGCACGCTGGTGGTTCCCACCGCCACAACACGGCGGGCCGCCGCGCATGCGCGCGTTACTTCGGCTGGCACCCGGTAGCGCTCGCTGTGGATCTGATGATCCCTGGGGTCATCGGCGCTGACCGGTTTGAACGTGTCCAGTCCGACAACCAGCTCTACTCGCGCAGTCTCGATGCCGCGCACAGCGAACGATTCAAGCAACTGTGGCGTCAGGTGCAGGCCTGCGGTCGGTGCGGCGCTCGACGCAGGCTGGTTCGCATACACCGTTTGATAGCGGTCGGGCTGATCCAGAGGGGCCGTGATGTACGGGGGCAACGGCATTTCGCCATGCTCGGCGAGCAGTGCGAGCGGGTCGCCCTCCCCCACCAGCTCGATGATCATCGTGTCGCCGGCCTCGCTACGGCGCACAACACGAACCAGTGGCCGACCGTTGGCGAACAGCTCCTCGTTCGTCTGCATCTTCTTCGCGGGACGGACCATCGCCTCCCAGGTGCGACGCTGGTCATCGAGCGGTTCCAGCAGCAGTACCTCCGCGGCGCCACCAGTGAACCGTGTGAGCCGCAAACGCGCAGGGATCACCCTGGTGTCGTTGACAACCAAAACGTCGCCGTCGCGCAGGTACTCGCCGAGGTCGGCGACGTGGCGATGCAACGGGGCCAGCGAACCCTGATCCACCAAGAGCCGTGCAGAGTCGCGCGGTTCAATGGGGTGCTGTGCAATGCGCTCGACGGGGAGCTCGTAGTCGAAATCGGTCAGGCGCATGGGCGCCCAACGATACGGTTGCGAAATGTTCGATCCCCACAACGACCAACACCGGGTTGACACGCTGGAGGTGCTGCGCACGCACTACCGCAACGCACACCCGGGCACCATTGGCAAGGAGCGCCCGCAGCTCGACGAAGCGTCGGCTGCCGTTGCGGCCCGCTGTCGGTTCGCCGCAATTGGCACCTTCGACGCTGCCGGCAACGCCGACGTGTCGCCTCGCGGCGGGCCCAGCGGGTTCATCAAAGTGCTCTCTCCTACACACCTGGCAATCGCAGACCTTGGCGGCAACAACCGACTGGACACGCTGATGAACATCGTCGCCACCGGCAAGGTCGCGCTGTTGATGATCACGCCCGGCAAAACCGAGACGGTTCGGCTCAACGGGACAGCTCACATCAGCACCGACCCCGAGCTGTTGGCCAGCTTCGACCTGCCGAAGGTGCCAAAGTCGGCCATTGTCTTCAAGACGGACACCACCTACATGCATTGCGCCAAGGCATTCATGCGCAGTGGCATGTGGGACACGGATGTGTGGGCCGAAATGGCCGACGTCCCCGACGGGTCAGCAGTGCTAGCCAGCCAGGGTGTGGTTGAGGATGAGGCCGCGACGCGAGCGGCGCTGGCCCTCGACTACAAGGCCGCACTGGACCGGGAAGCCGGCCGTTAGGCCATCTTCGCCTGGAGGCGACGATCCAGCGCGTCGAGGAAGTCTTCCGTCGTCAGCCACGGGGCGTCCTTGCTGATGAGCAGCGCCAGGTCCTTGGTCATCTCGCCGGCTTCGACGGCTTCGATGCACACGTTCTCCAGTGCTTGTGCAAACGCAACAACCTCAGGGGTCCCGTCCATCTGACCGCGGTAGGTCAGGCCCTGCGTCCAGGCGTAGATGCTGGCGATCGGGTTGGTGGAGGTCTTGTTGCCCTTCTGGTGCTCGCGGTAGTGCCTGGTCACGGTGCCGTGGGCGGCCTCGGCCTCGACCGTCTTACCGTCGGGGGTCATCAGCACGCTGGTCATCAGGCCCAGTGAGCCGAAGCCCTGAGCGACGGTGTCGCTCTGTACGTCGCCGTCGTAGTTCTTGCAGGCCCACACGTAGCCGCCTTCCCACTTCATCACGCAGGCGACCATGTCGTCGATGAGGCGGTGCTCGTAGGTGAGGCCGGCAGCGTCCATCTCCGCCTTGAACTCGGTCTGGTAGACCTCTTCGAAGATGTCTTTGAACGAGCCGTCGTAGGCCTTGAGGATGGTGTTCTTGGTGCTCAGGTAGACGGGCAGGTTGCGGTTGAGGCCGTAGCGCAACGAGGCGCGGGCGAAGTCGCGGATGCTGTCGTTGTAGTTGTACATACCCATCACCACGCCACCGTCGTCGCCGTAGTCGGCAATGGTCATCTCAACAGGGGCGCCGCCGTCGGCGGGCTTGTAGGTCATCGTGACGGTGCCGGCGCCGGGCACTTTCCAGTCGGTTGCCTTGTACTGGTCGCCGTGGGCGTGGCGGCCGATGACGATGGGCTTGGTCCAGCCCGGCACCAGGCGAGGAATGTTGGAGATGACGATTGGCTCGCGGAAGATGACCCCGCCGAGGATGTTGCGGATGGTGCCGTTGGGGCTCTTCCACATCTTCTTCAGGCCGAACTCCTCCACGCGCTGCTCGTCGGGCGTGATGGTGGCGCACTTGACGGCAACACCGTGGCGCTTTGT
>JAYVVY010000398.1:0-3302 GCA_043786575.1 Ilumatobacteraceae bacterium | reverse complement strand
ACAGTCGCCCTCGCCTGCCTTGATGGCGTGGAACGCCATGCGGATGGTCTGCAGGCTGGACGAGCAGTAACGGTTGACGGTGACACCCGGAACGTCGTCGAGCCCGGCCAGGCTGGAGATGACACGTGCGATATTGAAGCCGCCTTCGCCTGCAGGCTGACCAATCCCCCACATGACATCGTTGATGTCGGGCGCCTGCACCTGCGGCGCCTTGGCCATCAGTGCCTGCAGGATCTGTGCGCTCATGTCGTCGGGGCGCAGACTGACCAGCGACCCCTTGTTGGCACGGCCGATCGGGCTGCGGGCGGTAGCGACAATCACTGCTTCGGTCATGGAGGTTCCCCTTCGACATTTGAAGCTGGGAGGCTTCAGAACAACGGTCAGCAGCGTAGCTACCGCCCGGTTGCACGTTGCAATCGAGGGGGCTAGCTGGCCTGGACCACCCGGTAGCCCTCGACGAATGTGCCTTCGTCGAACCCAGCCTTGACGGCGTTGGCGCCCAGCATCTGGCGAAAGCGCGCCTCCATGCCATCGGGGTCAGGCAACTGACTGACATGGCAACGCAATGCCTGGAACTTGGTGTCGATGTGCTTGGTGATGTCGACGAAGTCACTGCTGGTCGGGTGCGCGGACAGCCAGATTTCTGTCACGTCCCACGGCTCGTGGCCTTCCTCCAACAACTCTGGGAAGGCGAACGGGTTGCGGGAGTCTGGGTACACCGCGGCGAGTGCGGCCTCGCCAGCGGCGAGATGGTCCGGGTGGCTGGCGAAGATGCGATCCAGGTTGCGCTCGGGCGACTGGCACAGCACCACCTGCGGCCGCACCTGGCGAATGACACGGCTGATGTCGCAACGCAGAGCAAGGTCGGCCACGACGCGACCGTCGGGATGGCCCAGGAAGACAAGGTCGGTGACGCCCACTACGGCTGCTGCCGCTGTCTGCTCAAGGCGACGCAGCGCGGCCACATCCGAACGGGACACGGCGCGGTCGCTACCGCCCGCATTGCCGTCGGTGACCAGGCAGTAGGTGACGTGTACGCCGGCGCCGGTGAGTGTTGCAATGGTGCCGGCGGAACCGAAGTCGACGTCGTCGGGGTGGGCCATCACGACCAGCAATCGCTCGATCTCGGTGGGTTGCAGCATGCAACCAGCCTAGACGGCAGCGTTCGACCCGGCGCAGAGCGCGCATCGTCGTTACGATCCGATCATGACCCCCGCCGATGTTGCCCTCGGTTCCTTTGCCCTGTCCGATCCAGAGTTCTGGAACATGCCTCGCGAGTACCGCGAAGGCGCGTTCAAAACGCTGCGTGAACAACAGCCGGTGAGCTTCTGGGAAGAGTTCGAGTTCCTTGATGCTCAGTTCCCCCGCGGCGCCGGATACTGGTCGCTGGTCACCCACGAGGATGTGTGGCACGTCAGCCGCAACCCTCAGCTTTTCGCCAGCGGGCAGGGCGTCAACATTGGCGATCTGCCTATCGAGATTGCCGAGTTCTTCGGCTCGATGATTGCCATGGACGACCCGCGCCACTTCCGCCTGCGCAGCATTGTCTCCAAGGGCTTTACGCCCAAGGAGGTCGCGCGAGTGGAGGAATACGTGAAGATCAAAGCCGCCGGCGTGGTGGATCGCCTGCTGTCGGAGTTTCCCGACCGCGAGTGCGACTTCGTTCAGGAGGTCGCGGCACCGATGCCGTTGCAAATCATCTGCGAGATGATGGGCATTCCTCCGGAAGACGAGGACCAAGTATTCCGCTGGACGAACATCATTCTTGGTGTCGGCGACCCCGAGTTCACCACCAGCTTCGACGATCTGTTCGCAGCCGGCATGGGTATGTTCCAGTACGCGCAGGCACTGGGCGAAGATCGCCTGGCCACCGCGCGCGACGATCTGACGTCCATCATGATGCACGCCGAGGTCGATGGAGAACGGCTGACCCCGCAGGAGTTTGGGTCGTTCTTCATCCTGCTCGTCGTGGCCGGTAACGAGACCACCCGCAACGCAATCAGCCATGGCATGCACCTGCTGACCACTAACCCCGACCAGCGCGACCTGTGGTTCAACGACTTCGAGGCCAACAACCGAACCGCTGTCGACGAGATCGTGCGCTACTCCACCCCGGTGATCAACTTCCGTCGCACGGCGTTGGAAGACACCGTGGTCGGTGGGCAGGAGATCAAGGCTGGCGAGAAGTTGGTCATGTGGTACAACTCGGCCAACCGTGACGAGAAGGTGTTCACCGACCCGCACAAGTTCGACGTGCTCCGGTCCCTACAGCCAGCCCAAGTCGGCTTCGGCTCCGGCGGCCCTCATTTCTGCCTCGGCGCCAACCTGGCTCGGCGCGAGATCTCGGTGATGTTCAACGAGATTCGCCTGCGTATGCCCACGCTGCACACCGTCGGCGAGCCCGACTACCTGCAGAGCAACTTCATCAACGGCATCAAGCGCCTGCGCTGCGCCTGGTAGCTACGCCGACGACGTGCGAACGATGAGCGGACGCTCGTCGCTGAGCAGGTAGCGCGCGCCGCTGCCGGCATCCGCGGCCACATCGTTGGGGTTCCAAAGACCGCACGCGGTCAGCGACAGACAGCCGCAACCGATACACGAATCAAGCTGATCGCGCAGTCGCGTGAGCATTGCAAGTCGCTCATCCAGCAGTGGTGCCCAACCGCGGGCCAGGCGAGCCCAGTCGCGTGCCGTCGGCGTGCGGCCCTCTGGCAATGAAGCCAAGGCCTCGCGAATGTCGGCGAGCTTGAGCCCGACCATTTGGGCGGCGCCGATGAAACTCACCCGGCGCACCACGTCGGGGGTGTAGCGGCGATGCCCACCGCCATTGCGAACGGAACGCACCAGGCCTTCGTCCTCATAGAAGCGCAACGCCGACGTGGTGACGCCAACGCGCTGTGCCACCTCTCCGATCGTCAGCAATCGTGTCGTCATCGCGTCAAGCCTTTCAGTGCTTGACTTCAACCTTACTTTAAGTTTTACTCTGCTCGCCATGAACAGTTACGTCATTGGCAACATCGACCAGATCCCAGTCGGCAGCATGAAGTTGGTCAAGGCCGACGGCCGTCGACTCTGCGTGGTGCACACGTCGACCGGGGTGCACGCGCTGGACAACGCCTGCCCGCACGAAGGCTACGGGCTGACCACGGGCGATCTCGAGAACGATCTACTGACCTGCGCCTGGCACAACTGGAAGTTCCAGGTCAGTGACGGAAGCTGTGTGCTGGGCGAGGAGAGTGTTCGCTGCCATCGGGTGCAGGTGGGAGACGACGGCGAACTCACCGTCGAGATTGACGAGCCTG
>JAYVVY010000397.1:0-2749 GCA_043786575.1 Ilumatobacteraceae bacterium | reverse complement strand
TTCTCGAGTTCACCACTGCCGATGTCATCGACGGCAAGGACTACGTCTTCAAGACCCTCACGACGTCGCTTCATGTCATGCCGTGACCACCAAGGTTGGAGGTCACACACATGACAGGTTGCCGATGGGGGTAGGCGTGAGCTGCGAACCTGTCATGCCCCTGGCCCTCCTTCGTGGTGGTCACGCAGATGACAGGTTGACGGCGAGCGCTGGCTGGGTCGGGACGGGTGGTCAGGCGTAGGCTTTTGGGCATGGCAGTTGCACCGGAATTTGAGTTCACTGAGCTGTTTCCACTGGGTCACGACGACACGCAATATCGGCTGGTCAGTACGGAACATGTGCGAACGGTGGACACTCCGTTGGGCACGATGTTGCAGGTCGACGCGGCTGCACTCACGCTGATCACACAGGAGGCAATGCGCGACATCGCCCACTTCCTGCGATCCGCTCATCTGGCCCAACTGGCCAAGATTCTCGACGACCCCGAGGCCAGCGACAACGATCGCTTCGTGGCACTGGACCTGCTGAAGAACTCGGCCATCAGCGCCGGTGGCGTGCTGCCGATGTGCCAAGACACGGGCACGGCGATCGTGAAGGCGAAGAAGGGCAACCTGGTGCACACCGACGGAGGCGACGAGGAAGCCATCGCTCGCGGAGTGTTCAACACCTACCAAACCAGCAACCTGCGCTACAGCCAGATGGCCCCGTTGACCATGTACGAAGAGGTCAACACTGGCAACAACCTGCCAGCCGAGATCAAGATCAGCGCCACCGATGGCGACGCCTACAAGTTCCTCTTCCTGGCGAAGGGCGGCGGCAGCGCGAACAAGAGCTACCTCTTCCAGGAGACCAAGGCGCTGCTGAACGAGAAGACGTTGCTGCCGTGGCTGTTCGAGAAGATGAAGACGCTCGGCACCTCGGCCTGCCCGCCGTATCACCTCGCTGTTGTCATTGGTGGAACCAGCGCCGAGATGGCCGTCGAAACGGCCAAGCTGGCCAGCGCCCACTACCTGGACAACCTGCCCACCGAGGGCAGCAAGCTGGGCTACGCCTTCCGCGACCTCGACCTGGAAGCCAAAGTGCTCACGCTCAGCCAGGAGACCGGCATCGGCGCCCAGTTCGGCGGCAAGTACTTCTGCCACGACGTGCGCATCATCCGCTTACCGCGTCACGGCGCGAGTTGCCCCGTGGGCATGGCGGTCAGCTGCAGCGCCGACCGCCAGATGCTGGGCAAGATCACCAAGGACGGCATCTTCCTTGAGCAACTCGAAACCGATCCGGCTCGCTTCCTGCCCGACGTCACCCACGAGGACCTGGACGACGCCGAAGTCGTCCAGATCGACCTCAACCGACCGATGGCCGACATTCGCGCCGAGCTGTCGAAGTACCCGGTGAAGACCCGCGTGATGCTGACCGGAACGATGATCGTCGCTCGCGACATCGCTCACGCCAAGATCAAGGAACGCCTGGACAACGGCGAGCCGATGCCGCAGTACATGAAGGACTACTGCGTGTACTACGCGGGGCCGGCCAAGACCCCGACAGGCATGGCCAGCGGCTCGTTCGGCCCCACCACGGCCGGCCGCATGGACAGTTACGTCGATGAGTTCCAGACAGCCGGCGGCAGCTTTGTGATGCTGGCGAAGGGCAACCGGAGCAAGGCCGTCACCGACGCCTGCAAGACGCACGGCGGCTTCTACCTCGGCAGCATCGGCGGCCCGGCCGCACGGCTCGCGCAGGACTGCATCACCAAGGTCGAGGTACTGGAAATGCCAGAGCTGGGCATGGAGGCCGTGTGGAAGATCGAGGTCCACGACTTTCCGGCGTTCATCGTCGTGGACGACAAGGGCAACGACTTCTTCGACCTGGTCAACAAGCCGTACAACGCCGCTGCAACGACGGGCACCACTACCGCGGTGCACATCCACTGACTCTTGCGTCAGACGAGTTCGCGCAACACCGAATGAGTGCGTTCCAACTCTTCGGGATTCGACGTGAAGACGCCCGCGTTGAAGTCGGTGACGCCCATGGACTTCAGCTCTGCGATCTGGTCGCGTACCTCGGCCTCGGTGCCGACGATTGCAATACCGCCAGGGCCATCGACACCCTCGCGGTTCATCATCGTCTTATAACTCGGCAGCGAGTCGTACACCGCGAACACCTGCGCAGCCCGTGCGCGAGCGCCGGCGACATCGTCGGTGACACAAACCGGCAGCGCGACTGCGATGCGCGGCTCGGGACGGCCGGCGTCTGCTGCGGCTTGGCGGAGTGTGGGGATGGTCAGCTCGGCCAGTGTCTTGGGGCCGACGCACCATGTGGACGTGCCGTCGGCCAGCGCACCAGTGACCCGCAACATTTGCGGCCCGAGGGCGGCGACGAGCACGGATGGGCGGCTGCTGCCGGGCACCGACACGGCGCCCTGCACGCGGTAGTCCTCACCCTCGAACTTCACCGGCTTGCCTTCGAGTAGCGGCATCAGGATGGAGAGATATTCCTTGAGATGGCGAACCGGCTTCGAGTACGACAGGCCCCACATCGACTCGACCACGATCTGATGCGAGAGCCCAATGCCCAAGCACAGCCCGGCATTGCCGCGACTGTTGATGGCCGCCTGTGTGCTGAGCGCCTGCTGAGCGAGCATCATTGGGTGGCGCGGGTACGTGGGAACGACGGCTGTACCCAACTCGATACCCGGCACCTCGCGCCCGACGATGGCCAGCACCGTGAGGGCGTCGTGCCCGAAGATCTG